>PABV01000033.1 GCA_002699425.1 Methanobacteriota archaeon | reverse complement strand
TATGCAGGAAAGCAAAGTGACACGATTTGGTACAGTTTGTGCGCTGTACTTTGCTCAGGGTGTTCCTTGGTTCTTTGTCGCCACCGTGCTGGTCACCTACCTTGTGGACAATGGGTCCATGGATGACGACCAGAAACTCGCACTCATTTCAGCAGGTATGCTTCCGTGGATCATTGGGAAACTCGTCCTGGGTCCAGTTATCGACCGCTATCGGTTCCCGGCCATGGGTCGTCGCCGACCGTGGGTGCTCGTCTCACAACTCGGTATGATCATCACCATGGCGGCATTCCTACTGGTAGATGACCCCGCCGATGACCTGAAGAAACTTGCACTCTTTTTCTTGATTCACAACATCTTTGCAGCACTCCAAGACGTCAGTTCTGACGCTTTGGCAGTGGATACACTGAGCGATGAAGAATTGCCTATGGCCAACGGACTGATGTTTGTGTTCAAGGGCTTTGGCGCCATGTTTGCAGTGCTTGGATTGAGTCGGGTACTCAACGATTCAGGATTTCATGCAGCCCTTCAGGTGCAAATTGCAGTACTTGCAGTTATCATGCTCGTTCCTCTGTTTGTCCGTGAGCGCCCCGGCGACCGCCTCTTCCCATGGAGCGACGAGAACAGTGAGGTCGCTTCAGCTCCTGAAGAAGACACCATGACTTTCGGAGAAATCATCACTGGCTTCCGAACCGCCGTGTCCGACAACGCTGCAAAGATGGCCTTGTTGCTGTGCACCATCATGTGGATCGGTGGTGGCATGGGCACCGGCATGGGCGTCATTGACTTTCAGTGGGAATTCCTTTTCGTTAAGGAATTAGGCTGGGAGAGTCAAGATTATCTGGATGCAAAAGGCCTACCCGTCTTCTTGATGACGATGCTTGGTTTCCTGGTTGGAGGTTTGCTTGGTTCAAAGTTCGGTTCCAAGAAAACGTTGACCTACGCTGTAGCCGTTGGTACCGTTATGACCATTGCTTGGTCAATGATGCGTTCACAATGGACCGATAGCGGACTGATGTTGCAAATCTGGTTAGTTTGGACACTGGTTTGGGCCATCGTCGGTGCCAACCTGCTGGCCTTCTTGATGTCGGTTACGACCAAGGAATTTGCAGGCACTCAATTTTCCATCTACATGACTCTCATTAACGTCGGTGCCTTTGCCGGTAACGCTCTTTCACCGCGACTTCTCGACCTTGCAGGCGGGAGCTTCCCCAACTTATTCCTCTTTGGTGCGGCTTTCCAAGCCCTTGTGTTCTTGGTGCTTATGCGGATTGAAGTGGACCCTGCGGATTCTGCAACATCTGCTGAATCAGCGGAATCCGAGTGATTGTTTTCATGAAATCACCCGCTCACATGGCATTCAAAGGATATTTTGAAGATAGATTTCATTTCTATAGAGTGAATCCCATAGGCTATGAAAAATAGATTCATCCTGCTTTTTCTTCTCGTCACTTCTCCTATTGAGATTCCTCATCGCCATCGACATTCGATGGTTCCCTTTGAAGGCCTCTTTGTGTCGCTCTAAGAAAGCCCAATACAAATTTGAAATTGGACAATTCTTTTTTGGATCCAAAGCACAAGACTGACAATAATCACTCATTTTATTGATGTATGGCGTACCCGAAACATAGGGTTTAGTCATCATGGTTGTACCCATGGATGCAGATGCCATGCCCAGAACATTTGGCTCCACAACCCAATCAAAAGCATCGATAAAGCATTCATGAAACCAATCTGATAATTGCTTAGGCTCAACATCGAGTAATGTCGCAAGGTTTCCTAGAATCATTAGACGAGGTATGTGATGCGTCCACCCGTCTTCCATCACTGATTCGACAACATGGTCAAGGCAATGAAGGCCTGATTTTGCCCCCCAGAATACATTCGGTAACGGATTGAATTGGCCAAGATGGTTGGGCTTGCCTTGGTCTGAACCTTCAATTTCAAGGTCCATGAATCCGTTTGTGACATCATATACATGACGTACATATTCTCTCCAAATCAATTGTCTGAGAAATCCCTCTGTGCTGTTTATTGGAGCAGGAGAAGACAATACCATTTGTACAACCTCTAATGGCATCAATCTATGAAGATTGATGGATGAGGCTAGTTTGGAATGAAACAGGCCTCGACTTTGTGTTGTCATCGCATCCTCGTAAGTTCCAAAGTAGGGTAAGAGTTGCTTTGCATGTTCCATGGCCAGATGATGTTGCTTGAGCGAGGTTGGCACCATATCAAGATCGATGACACCTGGATGTTGGGAAAACACTCTTTCAACCATCTGCTCCACTTCTACATCGATTTCATCCTTTGGATAAATTGGATCTGTAGGAGGCATTGGTTCTCCTTTCCAAGGGTGCCTATTTTCTCCATCAAAGCTATACTTGCCACCTACTGGAGAACCTTCTGTCATCAGCCAACCGGTTTCGTGACGGACTCTGCGGTAGAACTTGTCCATTCGAAAGGGAGGATTTACACCTACTGATTCAACAAACCATGAGCGTTGAGTGAGCCAGCCTTTGTGCTCATGAAGAATAAGATTATTTTTCAAAATAAGTTCATTCAAAGATAATTTCATCACTCTTTCTGCTGGTTGTGTGACATGAATCGGTCCCAAAGAAGCGATTAATTCCTCGAGAATGAATTCGTATGGCCTCTTATCGATAACGTATCGAACGGGATGCCCTGCATTACTGGCTTCGAGAGCGAAGTGGCGCATGTTTGAAATCAGAAATCCCAGTTTTTGTTTGTGGTATTTTTTGGAGGTACCCTTCGCAAGAGTTTCGATGAATATGAGCCCGTTATCCTTTGGCATTCCTTCAGACCATGAAAACGCATCAAGATTGAGTTGATCATAAATGACGAAATGCCATCTTTCAGGATGGCTTTCACTATCTGGATTCAGCAAATCAAGGAAGTCCCTAGCATTGCTCACGTTACCTAGATTACCTTTTTTATGATAAAGAAGTGTTTCAATCTAGAGTTAGATTCATGAACCGAATGCATGGCCAATTATCATGTACAACATTGCTGTGGTCACTACGACACTTCCGGGAAACTTAAGCGATAATGATGTGATGAAATTCCGATCTTCACCAATCGAACAGGGATTATGCGCTTGCAGTCAATCACAACGAATCGATTCTAGTTACATGTGGAAAGGAGAATTACAACACGATGCAGAATGGAAAATCACCTTGAAAACGACACTGAGTAAACTTGAGCAATTGATTGCATATCTTGACCAGGCTCACCCATATGATATTCCACAAATTGTTTACAATAAGGAAACAACCACTCAAGCCTACTATTCATGGATGTTAGAAACGCTAGTAGACTAGTGCATAATAAATTATGCAATATGAATAAACATTGCTATGAGCCTATGTATTTAACCTTCTTCTTCCTTGAATCAAGCCTGCAATCAAGAATAAAATCTCTTGACACATATCAGCCTTCGAATTGAGGCTTTTCTGGCGGTTTGAGCAGCAATAATTTTGCAAATCGACGGTAATCAATTTCGAGATCCATGCCAATGTTGAAATCATCAAAGAACTTCATGAAAACGTCTTTATCTAAAATTTCACCTTTTCTGCGATTCATCAATTCGAGTAAATGATGGCTTGTAATGACACCTGTTTGGTCAAAGTCAACTTCATGAAACATCTCGATAAGTTGTCTGAATTCAAGGATTGCTTCCATATAACTCACAGACTCTGATTCCTCATCATCGACGATAAGAATTCGGCTTAAACGAATATCATCTTCCTCATCACCGTCATCAAATTGCACCATGAAGGAGTGATCTGGATGTGCTGCAGCAATCCTTCCAAGGAAATAATGACCCTGGCTTCGCCAATCTGCAGCAACACGATCTCCGATATTCAATTCAAAGGCATGACGAATATGCTCTGGTTTGATTTTCTGTTCAGTATCTCCCTTGTCATAGGTCACATCATACAATTCTTCATCATCGTGGATATAGTGGATATCTGCATAGTAAAAATGCCCCCTACCTCTCCAATTCACAAGAACTCTTGCTCCTATTTTCAATTCCATCTCAGAACCATCTGCTAATTGCAGAGGACGTAGTGTATTTTCATCAGCAAGGCCCAGTTGACGAATCCCTTCGGCAAGGATTACAATGATATCATCCTGTTTTGATTCTGAGGCTTCATTCATTTCTGGAGATTGTGTGCCATCATCAGGTTTGAGAGATGCCGGTTTTTCTCCTTCTTTAGGAGGTGCTGGAATCCAATCACCTGCAGCCCAAAGATATTCGCCATCTGGAGAAAAAGTAGGCTTTTCAGATGAAGACGTTGGCTCGGTTCCAGGAGGTGCTGGAAGCCATTCGCTACCGTTCCACATCCATTTTCCATCAGGTGAGATGACTGTGTCGCTCATGTCCCTCATTCCTCTGGAATGGAAGGTGGTGTATGGATGCTTCGTTTGAATCAAAGGTCACAAACAGATTCGACCATCAAACGACAAACGACGTATGGGTCACAATTTGCGTTTGGCCTCCTGTCCTCGAGGTATCCTTTGCCATCAACGTTGACTTGCCATGGTATTCGAATGGATGCACCTCTGTCGGAAACTCCCCAACTGAATTGCTCCCATGATTGGGTTTCATGCGCACCAGTGAGGCGATCTTCGATGCCTGCACCATAATTTTCAATGTGAAGCATGGCTCGCTTCCCTAACTTTTCACAAGCTTCTTCGATGACTTTGATGCCTCCATCTTCACGCATGGCTTTGGTTGAGAAATTGGTATGCGCTCCTGCACCATTCCAATCACCTTTTACAGGCTTGGCAGCAAGAGTGGCTGAGACACCATATTCTTCAGCGATGCGATACAAGAGCCACCTGGAGATCCAAATTTGGTCGGCTACTTCCGGTGCTCCGAGCGGTCCGATTTGGTACTCCCACTGAGCGGGCATGACCTCAGCATTGATTCCAGAAATTGAAAGACCTGCTTCCATGCAGGCATCCATGTGGTCCTCGACGACTTCTCTACCATAGACTTCATCAGAACCTACACCACAGTAATACCCTCCTTGAGGGGCTGGAAATCCATTATCTGGCCAGCCAAGAGGCTTAATACCGTCATAGAAAGTATATTCTTGCTCAATTCCAAAAAGACATTCTTCGCCCATGTGTTTCCCTGCCATATCAACACAAGCGGCTCTTGTATTGGAAACGTGAGGTGACATATCTTCTGGATTACAAACTTCAGTCATGACTAGAACGTGTGGCCATCCTCGAATTGGGTCAAGATAATAGTTTACTGGTTTGAGAGCACAATCTGAAGCGTGCCCTTCAGCTTGCTGTGTGGATGAACCATCGAAACCCCATAGGGGAAGATCGTCAAGAGACTTGACCTCATCAAGGTCAAGCATCACTTTTGTTTTGCTTCGTAGTTTAGCGGTTGGTTTTGCTCCGTCTATCCAGATATACTCTGCTTTTACTGCCATAATATCGCTTGCACGGCAGACGAGACGGTTTATCAATCATACGCTCAATATTTAGTCCTAAAACTAAAGTAAATTACTACTTATTTGCATTTATTTTATTCAAATGATTACTTTTTCTTGTTAGAATAGAATTTTTGAGCAACAAAGCCGTGTCGATTTTATGCTTGGGTGAAAAATTGAATAAATGATTTGAAATGTATTCAAAATCCTGAAATTTATCGCTCCAGATGAATTTTTTACACCATAAAGCAAGGATTCAAGTGTACTTTGGCTTCGGTTCTCTCATGGAAAGGGCGGTATTCGGCGGAGGGTGTTTCTGGTGCGTAGAAGGTGCGTTTAAACAGATAAAAGGAGTTCATTCTGCACTTCCAGGATACGCAGGTGGAGAAGACCCCTCGCCTCATTATGAATCCGTTTGCAGCGGCAAGACTGGCCATGCAGAGGTTGTCGAGGTTATGTTTGATGCAAATGAGATATCATATTCCACATTACTTGAGGTTTTTTTTACTGTGCACGATCCTACTCAACTCAATCGCCAAGGTAATGACGTCGGAACACAATATCGGAGTGTGATATACACCACATCTACATCTCAAGACGAGATTGCTCGAGAGATTACACAAAAAATGCAAGAAGTTTGGAGCCGACCAATCGTCACCGAGATCACGCCATTGTCAAATTATCACGAAGCAGAGCCATATCATCATGATTACTATGCAAGAAACCCCAAACAAGGATATTGCATGGCCGTAGTTGGGCCAAAACTGCGTAAAGTTAGGCAAAAACATGCTCATCTTTATCGACAGTGAAATTGAAGTGCCGTATCTATTGGCCAAGGTATGAGTCTCAATGGATTTACGCTACCTCCAATGGAAAACGAGCCTGTGTTAGGCTATCTGCCTGGCAGCCCTGAAAGAAAATCGCTTCAAGATGAACTCAAACGTCAATCACAAGAAATCGTAGAGATACCGTGTATTATCAATGGAGAAGAAGTTTGGACGGATAACATTGTTGAACAAGTCATGCCGCACAGGCACGCTCATGTAATTGCTCGAGTGCATCTTGCTGGTGAGAAGGAAATCAGAAATGCTATCGAAGCCTCATTACATGCTCATCAGTCATGGTCAAGTCTACCTTGGCAAGAGAGAGCGAGTATTTTTATCAAAGCAGCCGACCTTTTGGCAGGAGAAAGAAGAGCGGAAGTTAACGCTTCAACCATGCTTAATCAATCCAAAACCTGCCACCAGGCTGAGATTGATTCAGCCTGTGAATTGATTGATTTTTGGAGACTTAATCCACATTTCGCTCAACAAATTTACCAAAATATACAACCCCCTATATCACCAGAAGGTATTCAGAATTCTTGTGAAGGACGGGCATTGGAAGGCTTTATCTTTGCCGTTACTCCATTCAATTTTACAAGTATTGCAGGTAATCTTCCCTCTGCTCCAGCACTCATGGGAAACACTGCTGTATGGAAGCCAAGCAGAAACAGTTACCTTAGCAATTACAAGATTATGCAATTGATGATGGATGCTGGACTGCCAGCAGGTGTGATCAATTTTGTCCCTGCACGAGCTTCTGAAATCTCTGATATTTGTATGTCACATCCAATGCTTGCCGGCATTCACTTTACGGGTTCAACCGGTGTTTTCGATCATATATGGACACAAGTGGGTAAAAATTTGCCGAATCTTCGCTCTTATCCCCGCATCGTTGGAGAAACCGGCGGTAAAGACTTCATCGTTGCACATCCTGATTGCCGAGAAAAAGCACTCCTTACGGCAATGCTTCGAGGAGCCTTTGAATTCCAGGGTCAGAAATGCTCAGCAGCCTCTAGATGCTACATTCCCGCATCGGTTTGGGAGCGAATTAAGCAACCATACATCGACGAGGTAGCTCAAGTGAAGATGGGAGATCCTGCTGATTTTAGCAATCTGGTCTCGGCCGTGATTGATGAAAAAGCGTTCAACAACATTACTGGCTACATCGAGCGAGCCCGTAAATCGGATGATGCTGAGATTATTACCGGTGGAAACTATGATTCAACTGTTGGTTGGTTTATTGAACCTACAACCATCGTTGTAAAGGATCCGCAATATGAAAGTATAAAAGAAGAAATCTTCGGACCTGTACTTACTGTTTACGTATACAATGATGAAGAGTTTGAGGATGTACTGAAACTTTGTGATGAAACCTCGCCGTATTCTTTAACTGGCTCCATCTTCGCAAACCAAGAGGCTGATATTGAAACAGCAACAAAAGCGCTCCGTTATAGTTCTGGAAACTATTACATCAACGACAAACCAACCGGTGCCGTTGTTGGTCAGCAACCGTTTGGTGGTGCTCGTGGAAGCGGCACAAATGACAAGGCAGGCAGTCCAATCAATCTGATGCGTTGGGTTAGCGTTCGTACCGTGAAGAGAAATTTCAATCCTCCCGAGGATTGGAGATATGGCTTCCTCAAACCTGATGAGTGAGAACCCATACCGCTCAATCCCTGCAGTGATGAGCGTACCTAGCCGAATGAACATGTCGAATGATGGGCGGACTGAGCGGGGAACCAAGAGCCTTTGAACCATGACTGGCTCCAATTGGATGTGCAAACCCAAATCCCGCTGACTCCACTCCCGCAAGGGACGACCATCATGAGTCAGTCATCACCATGGTCATTGGTATGGAAAATGTTGGGAATCGTATTACTTACCTACCTGATGGCAAATATGATTTTTCTCATCGTCTATGGTTTATGGGAACAAGACATGATGCTTACAATGGGTTCTACATTTTGCTCATTTCCTTTGGTTCTCCTCTTTATTTGGCTCAGAAGACCAAAACTCAAACACATCCTGAGCGCTTTTCCCGTGGAAGGAGGTCAGACTATTCATCCAATCAGTGACAATCGAGTACTTCACACATCAGTACCGACCAGGTTTGCACATCACCTCATAAGAGACTCTCCCCCGGTTGAACTCCCACCTGCTCGAACCCTATGGACGATTTTTTTTGTGACCGTTTTCCTTTCAGTAGGGGCTTTTATTCCTGTACTTATTACCGATCACCCTGTTGCTATATTGATGGTTATTCTCGTCGCTATACCTGCATGGTTGATTGGATTTAGCGTACCTGTCCATGCATGGTGGTCATTTAGTATGCATCACTTGGACATTCAGACGACTAAATGGCAAGCGGAGATGATGCTGATTGCGGGAATGTTATCTACAATTCCAGCGATTGTCATCAACTCTATTCTGTCCCCATCTCTGTTAAACCTTGCAGGTATGAGTGCTTTTGATACAAACTCTGTTGGTGAATTTCTTCTCCTTACCATGAGTGCGCCAATTGGAGAAGAAATCTGTAAAGGACTTCTGATACTATCACTCTATAGAATTATTGATTCGCCCAAGCGAGGGTTCCAAGTTGGGTTTTGTGTCGGTCTAGGATTCGCAATGCTGGAAAATTTGCAGTACATTCTTGGCTCTCTATTTGGAGGAGAATATCTCGCATTTAGTTATGGACTAACCACCATCATTCGTGGCATTGGCTCAATTCCTGGTCATGCTGTTTGGTCTGGACTTACCGGTTGTGCAATCGGATGGCAGATTAGCAAAAAAAGAAAATGGACTACTGCAGATGCCAATGTACAGGAAACGAATTGGGTGTTGTTCGAACCAGATACTGGAACTCCGCTCCAACAACAGAACATTAGTCAACAGCCAAAAAATATTGTGAAGCCTTGGTTACAAATACCACAAGACAAGGCTTGGAAACTCCCACAACATCCTGGCACGGCACTTGGTTTAGCCATCTTAGGCCATGCTCTATGGAATGGAAGTTCATGGGGAGTAGGATATCTAACTCGTGATCTCTCTCCAGGCATTGGATTACTGGCTCTAATTTCGTGGACAGGATTCCTGGTTGCATGTTTATGGTTTGTGGGACGGCAAATCATGGCATCTGTACAATATTTGCCGAATGAATCAATATTGAGAAATCCCCTTATTGAGACTGATTTAAGCCAAAAAGAACTTCAATGAGAATTCTCAGTCTCGGTTTGGTCACCATGGTGGAGTTCATGGAACCCGGATTTAACACATGGAACTTTACCGTGTGTTTGTTTATCATTATTGGGCTTGTGGCATTGGCCTCAAGATACCGTATTTTGGATAAATCCGGAGTTATGGCAGCCGTCGTTTTGGCTTGTGTGGTCGGCTTTCTAGGACATTGGTCATGGTTGCTGGTTTTACTTAGTTTCCTGATTGCATCACACAAGGCCACAAAATGGCGGTTTGAAGAGAAAACAGCAATGGGTTTGAATGAATCTGGAGATGGCCATCGAAGTTGGACAAATGTAATTGCAAACGGAGGCCTTCCCGGTCTTGTCGTAATTTTGGCTTTTCTTGAAGGTGATTGGGAAAACGGGGTATGGCTTTTCACCGCATCCGTTGCTGTTGCTGCTTCTGATACCTTTGCCAGTGAAATCGGATGCATGGATAAGCGGGTGAGAATGATTACTACATTCAAAAAATGTGAGCCAGGAATAAATGGAGGATTTTCACCAAATGGTCAATTGGCTGCAGCTCTTGGAGCTTTCACGATGGGAATGATGGCATTGGTTCTCTATTGGCTACCTTCCGGACATTTTGTAGCAGACGGGTTCACCTATGCTATGATCGCTGCTTTAATTGGATGGATTGGATGTCAAATAGATAGCCTACTTGGAGCCATACTTGAAAACAGAGGCTTCATGACAAAAGGTACTGTCAATGCAGCCTCAATTACCATCGGCGTGATATTGATGTACTTCATCCTCGATTTGTCATGGTATTGACGGATGATAGCGTTGGAGTAATCAACCCGTGTGTTTTCCCCGATACATGGCAAGAGCCAGTTCGGCTATCATTACTGGTCTGTTGCTTTTGCTTTTGTCCACGACATATCTTACATTCAATGGTTCGGCAGAAGATGAGAAAACCTACGAACCTGGGTTTGTTGAGTGGGAAGTGAGCGAACACAATCGCTTGTACTTGAGCGGAAGTAATGATGATTCCCTGCTTACCAGATACAATGCTGATGTTGTCCCTGGAGGATTCACTACATTTCGTACGGCTGGAGATGTAGAAATCTTTGATCTACAAACACCACCACTGATTGAGGGATTCAATGCATCTCTGAATATTTCTACATATTTCACTGTACTCATCAGCTCAGGACCAAGCACTTGCACGGCTACCCAAAGCCCTGTCACACTCACCTCGGAATTTTACATCGGCAGTGCTATCGTTCATCAAGCCACAGTTTCTGAAGTGATTACCCGAGCAGGAGAACCGGGTGCTGAGAACTTTTCAACTACTCCAACCGATGCGGGATTTGTTTCAGCCAAACCAGGTGACACAATGCGCTTGAGATTGCTGATCAATAACGAATGTGCTGCGACCATTAGCGTGGAATGGGGTGGATCCGAGTCCAGATCTGGAGGAGTCATCATTGATGGCATGCTCTATGAACCTCAGTTCCAAGTTCGAGTCGACGATTTAGGCATCGCTCAAATAGAATTTACCCCAATTATGCCATGGGGTTATGATGACCTTGAAAATTTGGAATTCACCATATGGGGACCTGTTCCTGAGACGGATAAATCAATTTTTGATACAATGTTTCTTGTTGAACAATTTGGCTCAGATGCTCCTATCAATCGAACTGATAGCAACGGACGTGAAGCCATGGTATGGACTGGAAAACTACAACTTCCTGAAGGCGATATGGTCCTCAAAGTTTGTTTGAAAACCGCAGATAGTCACATCGATTTGAAGTGTCATGCTCGTGGTTTGATTCGATTCGAGGTAGCCGATGAGGCGGAACCCCTCGCCAGTGCAGGACTTTGGCTCAGTGTTTCTTGCATGGGTGCATTTCTGATTTTTGTTCTGAATGCATTCCGTACCGGTGTTTTGATTCCTCCTCCGTTGATTGGCGCCCTTCTTGTGATGGCATTATTATTCATTCCTCTGGCATCCGATATGCCAGATATGGGGGGGGATGTAAGAGTTTCAGAAGATGCGAGAATTCCAGATTTTATTTTACATCAGTATGGAAATGGTTCGATTTCCTTGGATGATCTGATGAAGGGAAAGAAAGCGGTTGCAATCGGAGTATCAATCCCTGCTTCAAATAATGCATACGACCAAATTAAGGAATTTAGGGATGCGCAGGAACTCCTCGGAGATGATGTTGCCTTCGTGCAAATTGTCACCGGTGATGATGTTCGCATGGATGATTTAATCCCATTGTTTGAGCAGGTGAATGGCTCGTGGCCAATCTTAATCGATGATTCATCCTCTCGATTTGCCAAGCAATTACCTACTGGGGTTTCAGACGCCGTACTCATTATCGACCCTGCGGGTCATGTTGCTTTTTCGCAACATCCAACTGCCTCTACAGAGGAAATCAAGAATGCCCTTGAGACTGCAAGTTCAGGAGGTAAACAATCGATTGTAAGCTCCTTCGCACTTTTACTCGGACCGGGGCTAGCCTTGCTATTCTTAGCTTTGCCAAGAGATGAATGGGTTCCGCCTGAGGAACCTCTACCACCTGGAGCCTTGTGGGGAAGTATTGCTTTGAGCGGTGGAATTTCATTCCTATTCGTGAATTTGCTGCCGCTGAGCATGGTTTTTATCCCAGTTGACATGGATTTGAGAAATTATGTCGATATTGGACTATTTATCTGGTTCACGACCATTGCAATTAGAGCCGCCATGAGTGGAAGCGTCATTGAAACAAGATTGATTGCGAAACTGTTGTACAGCTTCTATCCGGAAAATTTCAAACAATGGCGAGATATAGAAGATGGTGAAAGAGATGTATTGATCGGGTTTTATTTTGCTTGGTTTACCTACTTTGCTTTCCCTTCAATGCTTGCTCAAGGTGTTGGTGCCATAATCCTCAGTGGAGGCATGGGTTGGCTTCTTGGACCATTTATGCTACTCATCTATGTCCTGATGTTTGGATTGTCAATACTTGTGATTCGCTTTGTGGCTTCATGGGGAGGACCTATTTCAAGAGCCTTTGGCCGGTCTGGTTCTGATGTATTCGCCAAAGCCATGGGTTGGGCCTTAGTACCTGTTGCTTTGTGGATGATGATCGATAAATTTCTCGAAGTCTCGCAATCTGGACTTCTCTAATTATACGTGTGCCATAACGTCATCCAATAGACCAGAGTATATCTCAGGATCAACTGGTGGTGGTGCACCTTGTTGATGAGCACCACTCATCATCCAAGGCTCATTGGTATCATCTCGAATAAAAAATTGGACGGAATGAGGAGGATAGTTCAACCACTCAATGCCATACTCATCCGAGTCTCCTTGCCATGATGCTGGAGGAATCCAATGCTCTTTTGGAACGACCTCAAAGAATCCTGTTTTGGGGTTACCTGCACGACTCTCAGCCTCAGCATCAAACGGTTCATCTTCAAGCAACTGGAAGGTATCAAAGTCATTTCCAATACCCATTGAATGCTTTACAGTGGTCCAATCATCTTCGTCCATGTGTTCAAATAATTCTTTGGAGTCTTCTTCTGGCTCAGCATCAAGACCTGCCACACAAGCCACGGAAGCCACTGCAAGTGCTTTTGCGTGTTTCTTCTTCACATATCGGTCAATCAGCATCCCCGGTATCACCAGAGCTGAGCCAATTTTAGAAAGCGTCAACATCTTTGGCGTTCCCGGTGTGACCACAATTTCGCCAATATCATAGTCAACCATCGCTTTGGTATCTCCACAAGTATACATGATTCCTGAACCGGTATAACTGAATTCAATTTTCTCACCTTCTGGATGAGCCCTTCTGATTACATTACGAATATGGTCATGACTGACTTTGCCGACCGCATGTTTCATAGTGACTTGATAGACCATTAAGCATGCACCTCCTTAGGATCTTCTTCTTTCCAAGGCAAAACCCATTGCGTGTAGAACATAATTCCAAGGACAAAAGAAGAGATCATAATTGAGACTTTATTATCGAGTACTTGGCCAAATAACATACTGATAATCAACCCGCTACCAGCAAGATTAACCAAAGTCTGTTTTTGATGGAGTTTTGTGAAAAGTAAGAGCGCCCAAGATCCAAATACAAAAATATACATCGAAATTCCCAAGTAATACGATACTGCTATGTCATACTCTATTTTCTCAACATGAGCCTCCACCATATATGCAGTAACAATCCAGCCTTCATCTGAAGAGCCATAATCACATTCTACAGCAAAATCTACTTGCGAGGTATACTGACATCTCTGCAAGTAATTATGAACACTAGAAGTTGATGAATCGAACACTTCTCGTTTCATAAGTAATTGCCTTCCATTTTCATCATATAACAACGTCTCACCGTTAATTGTTTGAAAACCAACATAATCAGCACCCCCAACATAATTAGTTTGACCAGTTATCTCTGGTGCGAAGCCATTTATGAGGCCATAACTAGAACTCTCTCCATACAAATCGGTTTTTGCAGAAGAGAGAAGAATAACAAATAACAAAAAGAAACAAATGGTCATAATTGAAGCAACAGTTCGAATTCCTGAAATTTTTCCTTTAGTATATTCTCTAATTTCAAAAATAGCACATAATAAAACAAAAATAAACGCTATAAGTATCAAGATAAGGTAGAAATCATCAATAAATACTCTTGAATGGAATCGGCCATCTAATCTCATAAATATGGTTCCAATCAAATAAACTAATAATAAAAGAATGAGAATTGATTGCAACGTGAACCATATTCCTATTCCCCTGAGTTTAGAGAATCCAATTTTATTTGAAGATTTGAGAATTTTCTTGGGTCCCCCAACAAATAATCTGAGCATAAAACATGTAATCATTCCCCAAAATAGCCCTGTCATGATAAAGTTGAATTGAAATATTGTGTCACATCTCCATGTGAAAAAACGGTGGCCAAGCCCATCTGAGCAAGACTTAGGCGTATGATTTAGCTCACCAAAGAAGCCTTCGTTAAGAGAGAGTAGTACCCCTGAAGTTACGATATGTTCATTTAACCAATCGATTAAAAAGTCAGGGTCATTCAATACAAAGAGAAGCCCAAACATGCACACAAATGTACCAATGCCTAATCTTCGACGAGACCAAACAACCTCATGCACATTGGAAAAATTATCTCGGCGTTCCTGGCGATGTTCTGGTAGTTCTGGGGTAGCGTATTGAACCCGTTTAATTTGTGATATTTCATTGAGCAGTACCCAAGACGAATCATCTGCGGTAAGTTTGGTAGATTCAAGGAAATCAACCGTTTTATTGAAGGCATCTTGAAGGTCTCCTGAATTATTTTGATACGTTTCATATAGATGCATCATGGCCTTAATAGAATCATTAGAGAAGTCACGTTTCATCGACAAATAACCTCTAGCAGCAGAAGGTAGCGATGTACCTGAGAGTTCGAGCAAAATGAAATGATACAATAAAGCCTGATCAAATCCATGATATGACCTTGTCAGCACTTCATCAAACACAATTTGGGTTGATTCCTCATCAAGAATTTGAGATAATCGCTCCTGCCTCTCCGATTGCCCCGGTTTTGTTTCTTCCATCATCGATTGGATGGAAATAATTGCTGACAACAGAATGGAAAGATGCTCCATTTCTTTCATTTCTCTTCCATGAGCGTGGCGAGTAAGTGTACGAATACCTGCAAGCAATTGCTCTTTAGACTCTTGACGGACAAAATTGGCTAAATCAACCAACATCGAATAAGAGGATAATCCATTGGTATCCGCATCATCTTTGACAACCGTCCAAAACCCCTCTTTAATGGTCCAAATTTTATTTTCTGCAGTGGCTAACAAAGTTGCGACCATGGCTTCAAGGTCATTGTGATTGCTTGCATGTTGGAACCCCATGGCCTCATGATGCTCTGCAACATCTGGATTAACAGCATCAAGGTATCGGGATAAAGCAAGATGGCACCATGCTCCAGTTTCTCCTCCATCAACACCTGCTGACTCCAATAACAATTCAGTTCGAGTTCCTTGAACACTGGTATCTCTTGAGAGATCATTTCGCTTGTCAATAGAAAGATAGAGTGCATAGGCTTCAACTTCTTTGAGATCTGAGGCTTGGGCTATTTCTGCTGCCATGTCTGCATGTTTAATGGCTAGTGAATGCTCAAATAATTCTCCGGATGAACGAGACATAATCAAATGTGATCGTGCATGCCATAATGGATTGGTTTTCACATCATCTCTTTCGAGAAGAATCTTTGAAATTCTCTGAGCAATTTTTGGCCATCCCATCGAATCGAGTAATTTTCCAAATTGCAAAAGAGAAGGAGAGGTCATGCCTTTGAGAATGTTCATATCTTCGCGAACCAAGGGTATAGCCGCTTCAACATCAAGTCGAGAAAAACCGTCTTCAGGAACCGCTAAACCGGGTTTATTGATATCAAAACGGTCAAGTTGATTCACCAACTTTTCCACAATTTGCTCGGTATCTGCTTGAAGACTTTGAGTAATGTTCACATCTCCTGCTACTGCTGTATCTGAGAGATTTACTTGAATCGAGGAATCATCCTCATTAGTCTGGCTCTGATTACTCACTAAACTGAGGATCCCTGAAAGGTCGCTACCACAATGGTCGCAGACCAAAACGTGGTCCTCGACTTCAAGTGTGCAAAAGGGACAGAACACATGCATGGGTGATGGTATTCACAAATATGGCTATCGCTTTTTGGGATTGCACAAACAGCGCCGAGTGAGAGATTCGAACTCTCGCGGGAAGGTCCCAGTGGATTTCGAATCCACCGCAATACCAGGCTATGCGAACTCGGCAGCAAATCCCGGACCGTCAAGACCGTGATAAGGATGATGACCTTCGCTCCACTATGCGAGTCGTACTCACTGGGGCTGGGCTAGATACAGAAATTGAGATAGATGCAGGCAGCAGTATTCATGATATTCTCGTGAAAGCCAATATTCATCCATCTACTGTTATTGTGAGTTACGATGAAAAAATACTCCCACATAATACATCTATTGATGATGATTTGACTCTTGCGTTGATTATTGTGAGCAGTGGCGGATGATCACATATACAACAAATCATCAGGAGCAAGTAATTCCCCTACATGATCTACTGAATCATCATTTTTCATTGATTCAAGTTTTTCCATTAGCCGTTCTTTTGCATTGAGGACGATGGATTGTGGCATAGACCACCATGAAATGAGATGGTTCAGTAATCTTTCAGAAGCCAATGGATCTAAACTTGTTCCAATCGTAGTGGCAATTAAACAGCAACCTGAAACCTGAAACATAGGGCTGAGTGAAGTGAGCATTGCTGCCATTCCAATCACTCCGGATTTCGGCTCCGTACGTCGGATATCAACACCCATCTGTTCTAAATCAATACGATAATTTACATCTGAACAGATAGCAAAGACCTCTTTGGTTTCTGCCTTAGCAGCCATGCCCGCAAAGGAAATAATTTCGCTACTTTGAGCATGCGAAAGCAACCATTGAGCCATTTCATATTGACCATCGGGCGTACTTGGTTGAGCATCGCCAGTCAATGTGAAAAGACTTTTTCCTTCTAATTCAATATAAGATAATGACAGGTGAGGTGGCACGAGAAGACCATCTTCATCCAATTTGGCAATAGGAGGTAGTGAAGAATGCATAATCCTCGCTACTGTTACTGCTTGAAGTGATTGATTGATGGCATCAATAGCCAGTTTACCTACATCTCCCACCCCTGGAAAAGCAACAAGTATGGTGCTTTTTTCCAAGTCCATTTCTTCTTCTAACCAATGCACTTGAATGCCCATGAATCATTCAGCCGGACTTGAAGGAAGATAATGCTTCCCTTAACAAAGAAACATAATACCACGATATACAGACAAAGATTAAACATCCGTGTTGTTAAATCGGGATAGAGATTTTGACCATTCATCGTCTGCAACATTCTCTAATTTTCTTCGAAGATAAGCCCTCTTATCTTCCGGGGACCATTTTAAAGGAGGAGCTTGGGTTACTTTTGTTTGGCACTTTGGACATTCAGTTTTGAGAGTGTATACCTCACAAACCCGGCAAAACTGCAACAATTGTCGCGGCACATTACTCCCTCGAAGCACTGGCATCTCCACCAGCCGCATGAATCACTTGCAAACATTTCTCGGTGGCTAAATTCCATATTTCCTCACCGGTTTTGAAATCAGGAGCCTTGAGTTCAATACGATAATTTGGCGCTCCATCATAAAAACACTTCACTTCAATCTCTTCTTCCTCATTTGTGGCACTTTCTGCAGCTAACAAACTTTCCCTGATGAGATCGATACCTCGTGAATCTTCAACTTTAATCGTCAAAATCCCTTTGATTTCGACAAACTCAGGAATAATATTTTCAACAGCAATTTCGATAAATTCTTTCAACCATTCCCCTTCAAAACCGGCATCTGAGAGACTTTCTGGGTTCATGGCTGCTTCCTCAAAAGCGCCATATAATGTTTCAAACATCTCGGTAAGGTCTGTTGTTAAGGAGAGTTTCTTTTCCTCATCCCACTTTTGCTTTTCTCCAAGAACCTTGAACAATTGAAGAGCACGTTGTTCATTTTTCCAAACCTGAAGGCGGTCTCTTCGGCGTTCTTCACTGACGCTTTTGAGTGATAACTCCAAACTTTCTCCATCTCTTCGAGTTCTGAGTACTTTACAGATAAGGCGTTGACCGTCCCTTACATACCCACGGATATTTTTGATCCATCCTGATGCTACTTCTCCGATAAAAATGAAGCCGTTTATTCCAGTATATTCGTCTAATTTGACATAAGCGCCATTTTGCTTTACCTCAGTTACGGTGCAAACGACCAATTCCCCTTCATTAGGACTCATGATTGATTGGTCGACTGCCATGGAGGCACACCTCCTTAGACAAATGTCTCAATGACGTCGCAACCGACAAGTTTTGCTTTTCCGCCAGCGGATTTTGTGAGTATAGACCCACATACAGAACAAGGGATCATTGTTGTGGCCCGTGAGAAAATAACGCTCTCATGTCCACAATCTTTGCAACTCACTTTCAAAAAATGGCCTGCCATGAATCTTCACCTCAATTATCTACTAATTCGAATTTCTTCGCCCTTTGACAGGGAGCATAATGTGCTTTACCTGTCTCAGTGCATCGATAAAGAATGTTTACACGCTTGGTAGGCTTCTCCCTACCATCTGGTTTAGGACGTGGAAAACCTCGGTAACCTGCCATAACTCGGCGAAACCGACGTTGACCCCACTTGAGTTCAGAGGCACGTCTCTTTTTGACCCGCTCAACTGTATGCAAAGTATGCTTACCAGCAGAGGGGCTGTATCGCTTTACTTGACGTGGCATTTTCACCATTACAATCACTCAGGCAGCCGTGCCACATGAGTTCAATATTTATGCATGCCGCAAGTAATTTTTACGAAAAGGTGGGACTGCGCTAATTGATAGTGATGATATATTGATATGCAAGAATCGGTAGCACTCATTTATGGAGGAGGCGCTTGCGCCATTATTCTTTTTCTGGATTCCTCTTTTTTTATTTGGCATAGGGGTTTCTTTAACCTTCTTCACCAAATCCAGTCGGTTTGTTATTCCGCTGATTATTGTGGGAATCATAGGACTCCTTAGTTCTCCGATAACAGTTCCCAACTCTGATTCATCCGCAGTGGGAAAACTATTGCTTGATCTGCTGATTCCATCCACCGCACTTTTGGGAGGCTTGTATATCATTATCTTTTCAGGAAATGTTCCTGTTCAGCGAATCAGTAAAACATACAGGCCTCTTGGTTTTCTTTTATCTTTGTTCTCAATGACCTATTTATGCATTATGCATTGGCATTCATTCACACCAATGTGGAGAGGACAAGCCAATCCTTATTGGATTATTTTTTGGCCTACATTCCTTTTAGCATCGGCTTCATTTACTGCCCTATTTTCAATGATTCTTGTCACGATAGGAAGAGATAGGGGGAAAAATTCAATACATTTATTCCTAATCTCAGTTTTTACTACTTTGATCACACTTCTTGCGATGTCATATGATGGAAACATAACTACTGCTGAACAATTTAGAGATTATATTTGGATGGCAGCCGCTGATATTTTTGGGATCATTGTCGGTTGTTTATTGGCAATTTTTGCTTTTACCATAGTTATTGCTGTGTATGAAAAATCAATGCCTGAACCGACCCAAACATCCCCTCCCACTAAAGAGGAGTGGAATCACGTTGAATCGGTACTTTCACGGCACCTAGGAGGTATAGAAGATGAGTGAAAAGAGAGCTGATTGGAAAGTGCTCTTATCCGCAGCATCCATTCCATTCTTGCTCATTATTCTAGTTAACATCTTGATTGGAAACCCATACTTTAGCGAAGAATCCTTCAAGCGTTTTGCTAACGCCATACTCACCGCATACATCATTACCGGCATTCTCCTTATGGTGAATATGTTTGCTTATGCTGGAAGTCGAGAAAGACCCTATGCCCCGATTATGGGCATGATTATCGCCGTCATGGCAGGTGTTGGGATTGGTATTCTGTTGCTTTATAATAACGATATTCTCATGGAAAACAACGGAAGTTTCCAGGCCCAGGCATTGTACAACATCGTTCACATTATTGCTTCCGGCTTTGCCATGGTTTTGGCTGTACTTTTGACAATTGGAAGCCTTTTTGCATCAATTACCGCAACCCCCACTCGATTTCCTGAGGAGGAATAACCCGCCGCTGCTTTCATATACAGTTGTCAGGTGGGCAGGCTGCACGGTGATTGTATGTCAAAGGGTACACCTTCAAGGGGAAGTCGTCAAAAGACCACCCACATGCCATGTCGCCGCTGTGGAAAACATTCCTATCACAAACAAAAGAAAGTTTGTGCATCATGTGGATATGGGGCAACTGCGAGGCGAAGAACTTACAGTTGGTCTAAGAAATCCCATCGACCGTAATTGATGTTGTTCCAAAAGGGATGTAAATCGTCTGTACTTGGGATGGGTTAACGAGAACCATGTGCGGCATCATTGGAGTTGTTGGACAAGCTGGTACCCACGTGAACCAGTTGATCTACGATGGGCTCACAGTACTACAACACAGAGGCCAAGATGCCGCTGGTATTGTGACTGAAAATGAGGGGCGTTTCCACCTCAGGAAAAAAATAGGTTTGGTCAAAGACGTTTTTTTGGAAAAACACATGAAACAACTCGTTGGTCATGTTGGTATCGGCCATGTTCGATATCCAACTGCAGGTAGTTCTTCCGCAGCAGAAGCCCAGCCATTTTATGTGAATTCACCTTACGGAATTTCTCTCGCTCACAATGGAAATCTGACCAACGTTGAAGAATTAAAGCAAATTGTGAGTATGAAAAACCGAAGACACATGAACACAACCTCAGACTCAGAATTACTCCTAAATCTCCTCGCTGTTGAGATTTTTGATCTTGCACCAAACTTTGACATCGATGGAGAAATACATATTGATGTCGACAATATATTCGATGCTGTATCCCGCCTCAACGAGCAAACAAAAGGAAGTTTTGCTTGTGTTGCATTGCTAAGTGAGTTTGGTTTACTCGCATTTAGAGATGCTCATGGCATTAGGCCACTAATTTTCGGCAGTCGAACTATCAATGGAGTGAAGGAGTGGATTGTTGCATCAGAATCTGTAGCAATTTCAGCACTGGGATTCGAAGTTGAAAGAGATGTTCAACCTGGAGAAGCAATATTCATTTCGAAAGCAGGTAAACTCTACACAAGAAATTGTGCTGAAGATAAATTACACACTCCTTGTATTTTTGAGCACGTCTATTTTGCAAGGCCTGATTCGGTAATCGATGGTATTTCTGTTTATCAGGCAAGATTGAATCAAGGTGAACGATTAGCGAGTCGTATTTTGGAAGAAATGCCAGAACATGACATCGATGTGGTCATACCAGTTCCTGATTCGGGAAGATATGCTGCTTTACAGTTGGCGAGAACCTTAGGAATCGAGTATCGTGAAGGCTTTGTAAAGAACAGATACATTGGAAGAACCTTCATCATGCCCGGACAAGCGGTAAGAATGAAATCCGTCCGGCGAAAATTAAACACTATTGAAAAAGAGTTTTCTGGGAAAAATGTCATTTTGGTAGATGATTCGATTGTAAGAGGAAACACCAGCGCACAGATTATTGAAATGGCCAGAGAGTGTGGAGCAAAAAAGGTCTATTTTGCATCCGCAGCTCCTCCAGTTAGATATCCAAATGTTTACGGCATTGATATGCCAGCAATGGACGAATTTATTGCAAATAATCGAACAATTGAGGAAATCTCCGCTGAAATAGGCTCCGACCGATTATTCTTTCAAACATTAGATGACCTCATTGATACAACAAGTATCAATGGACCACAATCCTGGGATGCCAGTTGCTTTAACGGAGAATATATCACAGGAGATATTACTCCTGAATATCTTGAAAGACTGCAAAAAAGGCGAAACGATAAAGCCAAAAATATGCAAAAGAATCCTGAGGTCAATATCGATATTCACAATCTTGGAGAAACGTAATACTCAGTATTTTCTCTCTATCTTTTATTGCTCAGAATATTCGTGCTGAGCCATGATTCTCATGAACCCCTTCCCCCTCGGAGTTTCCATGCGCAAGAGCGTACCCCTCCTCCGAAAAATTGCTTCAGAGAATCGCGTAGTGGCAATTTCCGTTGACGGAGAGGGGAAAAACCCGGTCATTGCTGAAAAAAACCGCCTCTTCGATGAGAATGGGAATGTGTTTGAATGCGAAGGTATCTCTGGTATTGAACATCTGAAAAACGGCGACCTTATTGTTTCTCACAAAGATGGGATTACTTGCTTACAAAAATTCAAGCCTGGATGGAATTTTCAATGCGAGACGGGTGCAGAGAATCTTTTTTCTGATGGGCTGAACATTGTATTTTCAGATGCTCTCGGGAAATGTTACGTTATTGATCATCAAGGTAACCTCCTTTTCATGCCTGATAACCAAAGCACATTATTCATTTCACTAGGTCCACAACTTGCAATCGCTGATGAAAGTGGAGAGGTCTCATTATGGTCTTGGAGTGGTGAAAAAACATGGCAAAGACCTGCTAGAGGTGACATAGGTGAACGTATTACTGCGATAGGATGGAACAACGATGCGATTATCATTGCAAGGGAAGGTCATGGTTTGGTCCCCGGGGAAGAAGAAGCCATTGAAGTGGAATGTTGGCGAGATGGAAAATTAGTTGAACGAAGTGAACCAAAAGGAAGAGTTGTTGCCATCGATGGTGTTTGGCTTGGATTGGATATGGGAGGAGTTCAATATTATGATAAGTTAGCAGCCGAACTTCAACATCCTGTCAAGAAAATTATTGACGGGGGTGACAGAGCACTTCTGGCATCATGGTTTCATATTTACATGATCAACGGAGATGAAATCGTTTGGTCTGTTGAACATCAAGGAATGGTTGAAATGATCGCTGTTAATGATGATTGGAGTGTAGTGATGGTTGCCGGAGAGGACCAAAATGATTGGACTGAAAGCGAACCGGTCATCATTCTTGATGCCAATGCTGAAGCAGAAAGCGTGGCATTAGTGAAAAATGAAGTGGACGATTGGGCAGAGGCTCCTCCTATAGAAATAGACGCTGCATCTCTATATGATGAAAAGGATGATGCTTTTGAAGCCCTTATGGCAGAAGAAAAGGTGACTTCGAAAAGTAATGCCAAAGAGATGTCAGTCTTGCTGGATGCTCTCGAAGATCAACTTAGCGCACTTGAAGAGGATACAAAACCAATTAATGAAGATGAAAATCTCGATTTAGCACTACATGATATCAATCTTCTTGAAGATCTTGACTCAGAAGTAGAGGAATATATTGCTCCTGTAGCAAATAGTGGCAACGATATTACTACTCAATCAGATGAAAATGGAGTTGCAATGGTAATATTAGACGGTTCTGAGACCTACGACCCACAAAGCAGAGTCTCAAGTTGGCAATGGATCAATGCTCTTGGGAAAGAAGTAGCCCAATCTTCCAAAGTAAAAATCAAATTGAATAAAGGAGTTCATCGATTCGAGTTGCGAGTAAAGGATTCCGAAGGATCCTGGACCAGTGATGCACTTACTGTAACGATTGAATGAGTGGTTTTCAATGGTTTTCTCACCAAATATTGAACACTTCTTTGTCACTGCACTTCAACAAAGATGTTCTGTCGTAACAAATCCACTAAACGGAGCCACAGTCATCATTGATGGTGGTGGTGAGCCAGAGAGAATCATCGATTGGATCGAGTCCCAATCTGGAAGTGGACCTGATTTCGAAATTAATGCTTACAACGGGGAAAAAAGAGTCATAGCCCTATTGAACACTCACGCCCACTTTGATCATAGCGGCCACATCCCTGATCTTAAAGAAAAATATCAGGTCCCGTGGTATCTTCACGCTGATGATGCTTTTTTACAAAGCAAGGCACAGCTTTCTGCAAGGCGATGGGGGTTCGAGGTTCCAGAACCAGCCATAGCGGATGTTGAGTGGAAGCATGGTGAAGAGCACGAATTTGAAGGTTTAAAATTTGAAATCATCCATACACCTGGTCATACGCTTGGTGGATGTTGTTTACTACTTCATGTCGATGACGGTCCTGACCATCTCTTTGCAGGTGATACCTTGTTTCAAGGTTCAGTAGGAAGAACCGATTTGCCTGATTCTGGGGGAGATATGGATTTACTCATTCGTATGATAAAAGAGCGGTTATGGATTCTCAATGATGACACAATCGTACATCCCGGGCACGGTCCTTTAACTACAATTAGTCATGAAAAAACGACAAATCCTTTTGTGAACGGACATCAAACCGGTCGCGGTGCATGGATGTGATTATCCAAGCATGGCTTGTAAATGGGTTGACAACTCTGGAAGTGCTTCTTCCCAAGTTGCAACAATACCATAATCCGCATGCTGGAAAATAGGCGCCTCAGCATCCTTGTTTATTGCTACGATATACTTAGAAGATCTCATACCTGCAAGATGTTGGATGGCACCAGAGATTCCTACAGCGATATACAAATTTGGGTTAACTGTTTTTCCGGTTTGACCAACTTGCATGCTATGAGGTATCTCATCCCATGTATCAACTGCTGCTCTCGATGCACCAACTGCTGCTCCCAGAACATCTGCAATCTCTTCTAAATGGGAAAAATTAGATGGATTTCCCATCCCTCTCCCACCTGAAATGATAATATTTGCTTCGCTAACGTCTAATCTTTCATTCGCTCGATTCAGCATTTCTTTGATTGCGACTGAAACTTGCCCTGATTTATCTACAACATTACAAGTCATTGTGGCTGGGCTTGCTCCTTGAAAAATATTCGAACGAATACTGATTGCAGCATCTCCTGTAACAGATACTGTTTGGTTTGCTTTTCCAGAATAAACCGGACTTGTGAATTTCCCGTTTTCTATTCTTATCACATCTTGAACGACGGGAATCCCTTTTCTTGCTGCGAGTCTCGCGGCAAGGTCTCTTGAATGTGGTGAGGCTGAAACAAAAATCGACCCTTCTGAAGTCAACTCATCCAAGGCTTCTGCCCAGCCTGCAGCATCGAAAGATGAAAATACACTTGCTACACAAGCAATAACCTGTGTTACACCTTCATATCCTTCTCCATCTGCAACAGATGGTGTAGTGCATGGAATTACCAGAGTAGGAGTTGAACCGTATGCCAATGCGGCTGATACTAATTCTGCTGTTGTCGCTGATACTTTACCATCGTTCATTTCTGCAATTACTATTGATTCACTCATTTTTTCACCTCAAATCACATTCGCCTCATCACGAAGCAATTGTACAACATTTTGAACCGATTCTGAACCATGAAACTGCTTTCCAGCAGGCTTTTGTGGAGGATATGAATGTGACTCTAATTTCACTGTTTGTTCGGGAATAGATGCTTCTTTAACCTCAACAGTTGCTTTTTTTGCCATCATGATACCTTTTACGTTAGGTTTCCTTACCTTGTAAGGCCCTTTATCACAAGTGATAACTGCAGGTAATCCAACCTCCAGCTTTGCAGGATTGCCTGAGACCGGAGCTGTTACCAGAAGTTTGTCACCAAACTCCGTTTCGACTGCATTAGAAATATTTGGCCAGCCCAACTTTTCAGCTAAACCTGGACCTGTTGACGCAGCACCTGTGTCAGCGGCAGATTTACCGCAATACACGACTTGAGCACCTAATTCAGTGATGGTTTGTGCGAGAGCCGATTGGATACCTACTGAATCCAAATAGTTCCAATTATCATTCCAAATCCGGACAAGTTTGTCAACACCTATGGCTTTAGCATCTTTGAGTACCTTATCTGATTGGGCGTCTCCAAGTGTAAGTGCGACGACTTCGCCTCCGTTTGATTCTCTATGGCGAAGTGCCATCTCGATCGCAAATTCATCATATGGACTGATAACCCACTTTACTGATGACAAGTCAACTCTTTCATTTGTGACCACAATCTTTGCATTGGTATCAGGGACTCGCTTGACTAAAACCACTATATTCATCATAGCACCTCAGAGGACATTACCCCCCAAATCCAAGACGTTCATGAACCTTATCTCATGAGTTGGTTCACCAAATCAAGTGATTTTGGATGATGGGAAAAATACTCACCAATAGATGAAAGGCAACGACTCAATGAATCAGCAACCGCCATTTTTACATCAAAAGGATGTAATTTTTCAGAATGTAAGGCCTGCTTTATCTCAACCAAATCATGCCAAGTAGTTGGCTCGCCGTATTCTGGATTCGGGATGACGTCTAACTGAGATAACTCTGGAAGAATGACATGCTCTATCAGTTCAAAAACAGGTGATTCAGGGTCTTGAGGATCAAGATATGCTTTTCTTAATTTCTTTTTCAATGTAGATGCATCATCATGTAATAATACTGCACCACTTGGATTGGATTTGCTCATCTTGTGATCAAAGGATTCCATTCTCGCTCCTTTTGATCGTAAATTTGAGAGAATTGAAGTATGCAAACACGTTGCTTTTTGCCAGTTCCATCTATCTGCCACATCTCGCATGTACATGTGGGCCTTTCTTTGATCCATACCTCCTATTGCCAGATCGATATCTAATTCGAAAATATCTGCTGCCTGCATAGCAGGATAATAAAATCTTGAAAGATCTCCATCACTCGATGCTTCGTCACGACCCATAATGGAAAATGTACGCCGAACTCTTGAGAGACTTACATTTTTTGAGCAACGAAGTACCCTCGCCCAATATTCTCCTGAATCCATAATATCTGAAGCGTAAAGGAACCTTAGTTCTCCTGGCCCATCTCCTTCAGCGGGGCTATCCAATAAGGCACGAAATGTATCTTCCATGTACTTACCAGTTGTTTGAATCGCTTCCATCGAACCTGCAAATTTATCATTTACCCAAGCATGCCAATCCGCAAGGAAAACTAACACATTAACACGCGCTTCTAACAGTCGTTTGAGTTGTAATGAAATGACTTTCCAACCAATATGTGCTTTTCCAGAAGGCTCAAATCCAACATAAGCTCGAATGACTCCATCACCCTTCGCAGAAGTTTCATCGAGAATACAATCTACAATGTGCTCGATTCCAACACTTTCTTTGACAGAACCAATCATTAATTCAAGACGATTAAGTTGGTCTTCAGACATTTCACCTATCCGTTGATATCGTTCAATCAACGGTTCCATTCTATCACTTATCCTTCCAAGTATTTGTTTAATTTTTCAGCAAGGGAAAAGGCTCTGGTACCGTTACCTTCGGCAAGTTTTTTCTCAATTTCTTCGATTTGTGATTCAGCATTGGCTCGTGTTTCATCATCATATTTATCGCTCATTGCCATGAGTTTTCGAGCCATTGAAATCATTGATTTAGATTTTGAAATCTTTTTCCCTGCTTCTTTGGCTTTATCTCCTCTCTGCTTTGGATTGTAGCCTGTGGCTTCGTCCAAAAAACCTGACCAGCGCTTTCTTGATTCCATAGCCAATGATTTCCCTTCATCAGTTCCAAGAAAATCTCCAAGTTCTTCACCCTTCATTTGATCAACATCAACAATCAACTTTCCATCCTCATTGTAGTGACCTGTTACCTTCTTCATGATGGCAAAACTTCCGGTGAAATGACCTTCTGCACTTGCTTCAACCATCTCAAAATAGGTAGTTGCCAACTTGGCCAATCCCGCATTTCCTCCAATAGATTTTACCAATCCACGTTTTACTTCAAAGGTCTCCATGACACTCCCAAAAAACGTTCAGTCATAAGCCCACCGACAACAATGGATGGGATGGTGTTTTATTTCCGATGAGGTTCGCAATAACATGCGCAAGAAAGCGGTTTGGCTAGGCATACTGCTGGTGATGACGCTACCTCTAGCATCAGCTATTCCGACCTCTATTGAAATTTTAGATTCAAGAAGTCTGGACTCAGCAGACCTTGGACTTACAGGAGGTGCTTTATCTCCCGATGGACAATATGTATTGGTCTACGGTGCAGAGGGATACTTGCATCTTATCGATTCAACTCAAGCAATGAATCCTAATGAGGATGTATTTTTAGAAAAAGATTCAGATGAAACTTTGCAAGATGCCGCATGGCACCCACGGTCACAAACAGCATACATCGTCGGAGATAAAGCAACAGTCCTTCGGTACGTGAAATCAAATCACGATGTTCAAATCGTCACGGGTACCAATGTGCTTGGTGATGCAGACCTCACAAGTGTTTCTTGGGTAGCAAGTGGTTCGCACGCATACATCGGTAGCGATGATGGAAGTATCTGGATGTACACTAACGGAAGTGGATTTCAACAACTTGAGGGGACAAAAGAAAGTCAAGTCTCAGATATTGCATGTCATAGAGCACACAATATCTGCACATTTTCCACCCTATCAGATGGCATAGGAATTATAGACAGATGGTCGAATATTAGTTGGGTCGCCGGAACAACCAGCGATACATGGCTGGGTGTTGCTTGCGATGATGGTACACTTAACGAATGCGTTTACATCGGTTCTGGAGCAAGAATTGGTAATCTACGACTGGATCCTGATTCGCCGGAAAACTCTGCCATGGTAAAAATTTGGGAGCTCAAAGAACTCGGTGGAGAATTCAATACAAACCAAAGAGGTATTGATTCAACTTCTTTATTCACACTAATTCCTATCGGTTTATTGAGATACGACCCCGTTACGACAGATACATTCACTCTCATGGTCAACGCCGATGTGATTTCTGAGAATGTCACCTTAAGCAGAGAGAATATTATCTCCGTCTGGGAAATGGATACCAGAACTGGATTTTTCGTAACCTCAAGAGGAAGTATCGTATCTTTTGAGCCGCTTGTCGATGAACTAAATGATGGCATCCTGACCACTGTTCTTATGTTGGTCGTCGCCATCGCCGTTCCAGGTGTTTTTTTGGGATTGATTTATTGGAATAGTCCTTGGCTTCAGAGAAAGTATCTCAACTGGCGTAATAGAAGATTAGAGAAAAAGAAAACCCAACCTTGATGAGTATCCTCCTCACGCAATCGAACATGGAACCCTTTGAGGCATTGGACTTCTATGACATTGAGAGTCTGCTCACCGAAGAAGAAATCATGGTCAGAGACATGGTCAGAGACTGGGTGGATGAAGAAGTATTACCGAAAATCGAGCATGCATGTGAACAAGGCGTCTTTCCAGATGAATGGAGAGTTGCACTGGGTGAAATGGGTGTTTTAGGTGCACCACTCAAGGGATATGATTGCCCAGGATTATCCTACGTTGCTTATGGATTAATCTGTCAGGAACTTGAGAGAGGTGATAGTGGTCTTCGGAGTTTTGCATCGGTTCAAGGATCGTTGGCAATGTACCCAATCTGGGACTTTGGTTCCGAGGAACAAAAGCAATATTACCTTCCAAAAATGACATCTGGAGAATGGATTGGATGTTTTGGACTTACTGAGCCAGATTATGGTTCAAACCCAGGTGATATGATTACACGTGCAGAAGATATGGGTGATCACTTCTTGCTCAATGGAGCTAAAATGTGGATTACAAATGGTTCGATTGCTGATGTTGCTATCGTGTGGGCAAAACTTGACGGCGTCATCAAGGGTTTCATTGTTGAGAAGGACGACCCCGGTTTTTCCGCTCCTGAGATGAAGGGAAAACACTCCCTCAAAGCAAGCGTTACAAGTGAATTAGTCTTCCAAGATTGCAAAATCCCAAAAGATAGAATCTTACCAAATGTAAAGGGCTTACGCGGGCCTTTTTCATGCCTAAACAATGCTCGGTATGGGATTTCATGGGGCGCTCTTGGCTCCGCAATGGCCTGCTTTCACAGCGCAAAGGCCTATGCTCTTTCAAGGATTCAATTTGACCATCCAATCGCCTCCTACCAATTGGTTCAAAACAAATTATCTTGGATGCTTAGAGAAATAACAAAGGGACAATTACTTGCTTATCATCTCGGAAAAAAGAAGGATGATGGAACATGGTTCCCTGAACAAATTTCTCTTGCAAAAATGAACAATGTAGATATTGCTCTGGAAATTGCGAGAAGTGCAAGAGATATTCACGGCGCTAATGGTATTCTTGATGAATATCCAGTAATGAGGCACATGGCTAATCTTGAATCGGTGAAAACTTACGAGGGAACCCACGATATTCACAACCTCATTATAGGCAGATACATTACCGGAATTCAAGCTTTCACTCGAACTGTTTGAGGGGTGCAATTGTATCCTTATCTTAGGCTAATTAGCCTCCTCTTTAGAGGTCTTTTTGCCAAAAAAAAAACATTTAACCCTCTTGAGATTAAGACATGGGTATTTAGACCAGGAATCGGGGATATCGATGTTTATTTCGAAGTAAATAATGGAAGACACTTTGTTTTTTTCGACTTGGCAAGATACGATTTAGCGATACGAATAGGGTTGTACAACTGGGTTAGAAAAACAAAATCTGCTTTCGTTGTTGCTGGGTCATCAATACGCTACATGCATCGAGTAAAGCCATGGCGAAAAGCAACTGTGAAAACGAAGTTGGTTGGTATGGATGAGCACTTTTTTTATTTTCATCAAGAAATTTGGCAACGAAATAAAAAATGTTCTTCTGCCCTTATTCGGACTGGTATCCGTAAAAAAGGAGCCATACCTACCAAAAAAGTCATGCAGGGCATGAATCTGAATATCGATCAGTTCATGGAAGAATGGGTAGATCAATGGGCAACATGGGACGATTTACATCGAGGTGAAAAATAAATCTCAGACATCGGGTAGGATGCCAAATTTTGCCAATCCACTCCAAACAGGATTCAGGAATCCCGGTAAAAACCGATGACGTAGATAAACTGCTGCTGCCAAGGATAACTTCTGTATCTTATTCAATTTGACTCGCTTTGTGAAGACATCGCCTTGTTGTCTTTCGATTTTTCTTAAGATTTTATCATAAAAGGCAATCATTGCGGCAGGGGAATACCTAGATCTTCTTGGAAGAAGAGGGAGAAGTTGTTTGGCCTCTTTCAAATAAGTCCTAGCTCTTTTTGCGTAGTGATGAACATATGGTTCCCAAGAAGGATTGAGTATGACGTTTTCATCTAATTTCTCAGGGAGGATTCCGTTCTTTTCTAATTCACCGAGTGGTAAGTAAATTCGGTCACGTTGTACATCCTCTGCGATGTCTCTAAGGACGTTTGTTAATTGCATAAAAATACCCCATGACTCTGCATATTTTCGAGCTTTCGGGTCTTCATAGCCATAAATTTCGATACACATTAATCCGACGACGCTTGCAACTCGATAACAGTAAAGATATAAGTCATCAAAGTCATGATATCGATTGTTGAATAAATCGTCTTCCATTCCAGTAATCAGATCATCAAACACTTGTCTAGGGATCGAATACCTTCTAACCGCATCCTTCAATGCCAAAAACACAGGGTCAGTACTGCTGACCTCACTGTAGCATGTTGACAGTTTTTTGCGGAAGAAAAACAATTGTGTGATCTTTTCCAAATAATGCTCATGATCAAGTACAGTGTCCTTATTCTGGAGTTCTTCCAGTTTTTCTCGATACAACATTGCCTCTTGGTCCAATTCCCCATTTGCGCCTGGAAAACGATCTTCCCAATCACCATCTGCGATATCATCAGCGCGACGACAGAAAGCGTATACTGCACACATGGCTTGTCTTTGCTCATCGGGTAGATACTTGAACGAATGATAGAAATTACCTGCTTCTCTCATCGTCAATTCTTCACAGTATGCATAAGCTAAGCGAATGAGTTCAACGGGTGGATCTCTTGGCCAGATAGGGGCTTCGAGGTGTGAAAATGGATCCACTAATTCGTCTCTCTCGGTGAGGATACCAATCATAGATGCACCTTCTTTTAGCGCTTCCATGGCTGTAAGACTTACTGCTTTCACGGCGTCTTTTGTGAGCACTACGGCTTCTCGGAGTCGATCTAAGGCAGATTTTCTTGGAACATCAAGATTGGATTGTTGCTGATGAGCACTTCCCTCTAGAGGGAACATCAAATCCAAAGGTTTCCTGCGCTCTAGCACTTGAATCGATTGGGCTAGATTCTTTTCTTTTATGAGTCTGACCGTTGATTGACTATTCAAAAATTTAGCCACGAGAAGCGCGTTTCCACTCAGCCTTTGCTTTGAAGTAAAGTCGTACTTGCTTTAGTTTTGAAACCTTAGGCCTTTTCTTCCATGTATCGAATTTTTGATTTCGAATAGCTTGCAAAATCGCCTCACCACCTTTGGTAAACATCATCAAGTCAACCGCTAAGTGAGCATCTACTAACTTCCAAAGTTTTTTGCCTTCATCAAATAATTTCTGTGCTCTTTCAACCTCGAATGATAGCATTGATTTCCAATTTTCATCAACGTACTCTGGCCCGTAACGGTTCCAATCAACCCCAAAGCGTTGCATGGTTTCTTCGGGTAGATATGAACGATTTTGTTGCCAATCTCTCGAAATGTCCTGCCAATGATTTGCTAATTGTAATGCAGTGCAGGTTTTGTCGGAAAGAGTACGTAATTCTTCATTATCATGACCGTAAACATACAAGAACAGATGACCAACAGGATCGGCTGAATGTTGGCAATAATCTAATAATTCATCCCATGATTGATATCTGTTTTTTGTCTGGTCCATCTTAAATGCCTGAATGAGTTTCCAAAATGGCTCCAATGGTATATTGAATGTTTTTGCAGTATATTGTACGGCAATCAAGATAGGATGCTGAGGTTTTCCTGACCAGTCACTTTGATGCGCTTCTGCCAAGTCTTTTTCCCATGCTTCAAGCAATTTTAATCGACCTTGACTGTCAAAAGGTGCTTCATCACCAAGATCGTCACCGTATCTACAAAATGCATAGATATTTTNGATATGTTGCCTGATATTTGGTGGCGTAAACTTATTTGCGATGAGAAAATTCTCATAATGCGCATCTGCAATTTGAGAACAGTAAATCTCGGCATCTTGCAGATTTTGATGTAATCCCCAACCAGCTAAATGCATCGGTTCAAGTCGATGATCGCCCCATTCAAACTTCTCACCCATCAATAAACCCCCCATCCATCATCTCCTATTTGGGGAGGTTTGGGCCATTCTGGCCAAATAGATTGATTGTCCCATTCTTTATTTTCAAGCGAGGCTGCTGCCATCAACCCTGATCTNACAGCACCTTCCATTGTTGAGGGCCAGCCGGTTTGGATAAAATCTCCAGCAAGGAAAATCTTTTCCGAAACTTTTGGCTTNGGNCTGTTTTGATAACTACCAGGTATGGGTGCAAATGTAGCCTTTGGTATTTTTACAACNAGATAGTCCACCAATTCACATCCACTTTGGTCAGGCCAAAGGGTATCGAGAACTCTGTTCAACTCTGAAATAAACTGCTCATCTTTCCAATTGAGATATGAATCTGCACAGGANACGGGNACACTAAGCCATTGCAAACCTCCAGCGAGGGGTTGAGATAATTCAGAGGANCGATTGAACANAATTTGGATCACTGGTTCGTCAACCATACTCGCAAAAGTGAAATCTTTTGGTATTCTATTTCCTCTATAGAATGCATGTATGCCAATAAGTGAACGGTATTCNAACTTTTCTAATTGTGAAATGACCTCANTCTCNTTATCNNTTAACAATTTTTTTGTCAAATGTTGAGGTGTTGCAATAATCACCGCATCATGCTCAAAATGTTTGTCTCCAACCGTGATTTGATGTCCTTCAACGGACTTCACNTTAGAGGAAAGGTGTACANTAACGCCAATCTCTCTCAATTTTGGGATAATCTTTTGGTTCATAGCAGCACCAATATCTTGTGAGAAAACGCCTACATTGAAGGCTTCTTTGTGTCCAAATAAGCCTCTGCGAAACAGCATGATCCCTTGAGCAGCACTAGATTCTTCAATTTCAAGATTCAGGGCAGCCAAAGTAAAAAATCCAAAAAAACGTGAAATTGTTCGCTCTGTTTGACCTTGCTTGATGAGCCAATCTTTGAATGAAATGTGATCCATNTCCCATTGATCATCGTCAGAAAATTTCTGAAAAGATTTCAAGACTTTCCTCATGGCTAATTTATCTCTCATCGATAAGAATGGAAATGACATCATTGAACCAATCATGTGATTTGGAGGGGATAATTTCCCTGTTTTGAGTGCTGAAAAAACTTTTTTTTCCGGTGATGCAAAGGGGAGTACTGTCTTTTCCTGTAATCGAATGATTTCTCGACAATCCAGGCGTGACAATAATTGAAGAAANCAATCATACACCCGAAAAGCAGCATGTTGACAATTATCNATCTGGAGACCCAATCTGGGATGCCTTACACTTGCCACTCTTCCACCAAGTTGTTTTCTGGCCTCAAAAAGATGAACGTCGTGACCTGAATCACATAAAGCAATTGATGCAGCGATTCCTGCAAGACCCCCTCCCACCACTGAAACCCGCATGCTGACGATACGGTCTGTTAGTGAGATACGGATGAAACTTTTTATTCCAAAACAGTTTCAAATTTCGCAAGACTTTATCATATGGAAAGCGTGCCACATACCGCTATGAACGTCCAGTGCGGCTCGTGTGGTCAAGCAATTCCTGCTGACAGCATATTCTGTTCCGAATGCGGTGCACGTCAAGAAATGTCTCGTACAAGCAATATTCCCGGCATGCAAAACCAAGGACTCGGAGGAGGCCCCGCAGGCCCAGGACGTAGTTTCGGAGTCGTTTCTGGAAACGTCATGCAAAACCAGCCCCCGGGCAACCAACAAAACATGGGNATGGTACCACCAAATGTCGTTTCTCAAATCGCNTCCAACATTCAGAACAATCCGGCAATTCCCCCTAACATGATGGGGAATGTCACGCCATCTGCACTTGGTAATGCGAATGGACCGGTACAAAATCTGGCAAATAACCTCGGCGCAAGGCAACAACCAAGTGATTTGCCNAATGTTCAAGCGAGTGGAACAATCTCGAGTGGCGCTATTCCACAATCTAATTTGAATAACCAAAATCCAGCAGTAGGCTTATCGGTTGCACAAAATCCTNCNAACTCGCCAACAGATGCGATGGTNAACCGTCTTGCGCAAGCTGAAAGGGATATCAAAACTGAGCGTAGAGCACAATGGCTTGAAATGAATCAAGANTCCGCAGTGTCTGTTCTTTCAACAATAAACCAAGACTTACCTGAACACCTTCGAGGTGACCCATCAGGTTCACCTGCCGCAGAATTCCTAGCCGAAAAAATAGGCGATGGTACTAAACAAGAAATCGACCAAAACCTTCTGCGTCGTATGACTGAAGTTGCTGTGAGAAGGGTAGCAAGGAAGAGAGGCGTTGCAGTAGAGACCCCCCAAGTTAAACTTGAGGATTCGTTGGCGACCATAAATGTCACTTATGTGGATGATGGTAGAGTTCTTGACACGCCAGCAGACCTCGCTCAAGGATTTGAAAGAGCNGTAACNACTGAAGTTGCTTTGAAGGGAATGGACGTTGAAATCATGCTCAATCTATTCAAATCCAGAGATGGATCCATAGAATTGGTCTCAGGTAATTCAACAGACGAGATAGTTAGNGAAGAAGAAATGTTTGCCTGTGAAGTCTGTGATGGACTTGTGAAAGAATCTGATTCTGAGTGCCCACATTGCGGCGCTCTTTTCGAAGAAGAGTATGAAGAGGAAATCTCAACTCCAAGTNGCCCCACAAGAGGACCGCCTGGAGGAGGACCACCNGGNGGGCCAAGTCGTGGACCACCTGGAGGAGGACCATCAAGAGGACCGCCTGGTCCAAAGAAAGGGCCACCAGGCGGTGGGCCNTCAGGAGGACCATCAAGAGGACCACCTGGTCCAAAGAAAGGGCCACCAGGCGGTGGGCCGTCAGGAGGACCGCCNAAAGGAGGGCCATCAGGCGGACCNCCAGGACCTAAGAAAGGTCCACCTGGAGGTGGACCAGGGGGGCCAAAACGTGGACCNCCAGGTGGCCCAAAACGTGGACCACCTCGGTGATTTAATATCTCTACAAGATACATTCCAGCAGAATGATTATCTTAATCCTGCAGATTTCAATGACTCTAATAACACAGCACCGATTTCAGAAGGATCTCTCGCACATGCAATCCCTGCTGCTTCAAATGCAGCAAACTTTTCTGCAGCAGTTCCTTTACCTCCAGAGATAATTGCTCCTGCGTGACCCATCCTTTTTCCCGGCGGTGCAGTGGAACCTGCGACGAAACCAACAATCGGTTTTGTGACATTTTCCTTTGCCCAAGCAGCAGCATCCTCTTCAGCGGTACCGCCAATTTCTCCAATCATAACTATCGCTTCAGTTTGAGGATCNCTTTCAAAGGCCGCAAGACAATCAATGAATCCAGTTCCATTAACAGGGTCACCTCCAATTCCAACACAAGTGCTTTGACCTTCACCAATACTCATGGTTTGTGCTACTGCTTCGTAAGTTAAAGTCCCAGATTTTGATACNATACCAATTCGGCCTTTTGCATGAATATGACCTGGCATAATGCCTATTTTGGCACCCCCTGATTCACCNGGTGTGATAATACCTGGACAGTTTGGCCCAATAAGCCGGACTCCTTTTCTCGCATTCACATATGAAACAGCTNTCACCATGTCAAGAATTGGGATACCTTCTGTAATGCAAACGACTACGCCAGCATTACTTACCTGGTCAAAGGCGTCTGCTGCCTCCATAATCGCCTCACCTGCGAANGGAGGTGGAACATAAATGACGGTTGCATCTGCACCTGTTTGTTGGATGGCTTGGAGCATTGAATCATATACGGGGACGNTTTTTTGACCTAAATCGATTGATTGGCCACCTTTTCCTGGAGTGCAACCTCCAACTATGTTCGTTCCATATTCAACCATTTTAGTTGCGTGAAAAAGGCCCTGCTTCCCAGTAATNCCTTGAACGATCACTTTAGCGTCTTCATGAATCCATATTGCCATTATTGTTCACCTCGTATCAAAGAAACTATTTTTTGAGCGCCTTCTGCCAAAGTATCTGCAGGATGAATATTCAACGTACTTTCTGCTAGTATGGCTTTACCTTCATCGACATTGGTACCCGCTAATCTTACTACGAGTGGAACTGATAATGATAATGCTTGAGTTGCAGCAATGACTCCACGAGCGATGATGTCACACCTCATGATTCCTCCAAAGATATTGACAAGGATTCCCTCAACATTTGGATCTTCTAATATGATACCAAACGCAGTTTTTACCTGCTCTTCATTAGCACCTCCGCCAACATCTAAGAAATTCGCTGGTTCGCCTCCATAAAGCTTGATTACATCCATTGTTGCCATTGCAAGGCCAGCACCGTTGACTAAACATCCAATATTCCCATCAAGGTTAACATAAGACAAATCAGATTCTGCAGCTTTGATTTCTGCTTCATCTTCTTCTGAAAGATCCCTCATTTCATCCCAGAGTTCTCGATGACGGAAGTGAGCATTTCCATCAAAGCCNACTTTACCATCAAGAGCGATAATCTCATCGTTTTTTGTTAAGACCAGTGGATTAATTTCAACCATACTACAATCTTCTTTGCAAAACATCTCAAATAAATGGCTCAAGCAATTCACAAATGATTTAAGAGCAGTTCCTTGAAAACCCAAACTCTTACCCAAATTTACTTTCTGAAATCTCAATAAGCCGACGCCTGGATCTGCCCAAATCTTGTGTATGGCTTCAGGATTATGTTCAGCTACTTCTTCAATATCCATCCCTCCTTCAGTGGATGCCATAACCAAGACTGCTTTTTTCTCCCTGTCGACCAATAGTGCAAGATAATATTCGTGTGCAATATCACAACCGGATTCAATATACAAATTTTGTACGAGTTTTCCTTCTTCTCCAGTTTGAATCGTGACGAGGATATTTCCCAAAATATTTGATGCGTAATTTTCAACTTCATCTGATGAAAAAGCAATTTTTACGCCGCCTTCCATCACAAAATCTCGGTTATCTGGAGTATAGAGAGTGCCTTTGCCTCGACCACCTGCATGGATTTGACTCTTCACAGCAACTATTTTGCTGTCGAGTTCCCCATAGGCATCCAATGCTCCTTTAACGCTCGTACAATGAACACCTCTAAGCACTGGCACTCCTGCCTGTTTGAACATGGCCTTCGCTTGATACTCATGAATATTCATTGCAATCAAACGTGCTAATGGAACTCCGTCTTTGAACTCTATGGTCCATCATCTCGGGAGAGGTTTCAATAAATAAGAATCTTAGCACCATACATGCAAGTCGTGGTTCTCGCTGGCGGAATTGGTTCCCGCTTGCAACCATGGACTTTTGATATCCCAAAACCAATTCTTCCGATGTTAGATAAAACACTCATTGAACATGTCATCCAAAACGTTCCCTCGGATATTATGACGGAGTTGATTGTTGCAGGTGGTTACAAAATAAATCAGATTAAAGATTATTTTGAAAAAATGAAACCTGATTTTAAAGTCACAATTGTTCCAGAAGATGAACCTTTGGGAACTGGAGGAGCGCTTGGTAATTGTCGAGAATACATTAACGACCGATTCTTATGTTTCAATGGCGACGTCATATCTTCATTGAATACATCAAAAATGCTTGAGTTACATGAAAAATCAAATGCATTAGGTACACTTGGTTTATGGAAAGTTGAAGACCCTACACGATTTGGAATTGTTGGTATAGATGAACAATACCAAATTCAACAATTTAAAGAAAAACCAAAACAACATGAAGTTTTTTCCCATTTGATAAACGCAGGTTCTTACATCTTTGAGAAAGAAATTTTTGATTATATGCCAGTGGGAAAGCATAGCCTAGAAAGGGATGTCTTTCCAAAGTTGGCCACTGAAAAGAAATTATTCGGATTTCCGTTTGAAGGTTTCTTTATCGATGCTGGTACGAGTGAATCTTGGATAGATGCTGTAAAAAATTGCCTCAATATCGAATCATTCCAAAATGGAATAATGAAAAATGGTTCTTGGTATGAGGAACAAATCGTGCATGCTGATGCATCGATGATTTGCAAAGGCGTTCAATCTCAAGGAAATATCGAATCTTCATCCGTGCTTGAAAATGCCATTATCGAAAAAGGCGTTACGATTCGTGACTGTCTAATCGGGAAAGGCGCTCAAATAAAACAAGGCGCAACTCTGACTAATGTAATTGTAGATCATGGTGCTGTTGTCCCAGAGAACCACATACAGCATGGTGGAAAGATACTAAATGCCCATAGAACTCAATAACTACTAATTGCAGCAAAGAATATGGCAGAACCCTTGATTGTTGTGAATTTCAAGACCTATTCGACCGCGATGGGAATACAAGCCGAAAATCTTGCTTCAATGATGGCTTCTGTATCGACCTCAGCAAGAATGGTAGGAGTTGTTTCGGCTTTTGATTTGGCAACGATCAATCAGTCTTTTCCAAATCTAGAGATTTGGAGTCAGCATCTCGACCCGGTTGGAATGGGATCATTCACGGGATGGCTTCAACCAGATAACGCTATAGAAAGAGGCGCTAGAGGTACAATTATTAATCACGCAGAACACAAAGTTCCATTAAATCATGTAGATGAATTAATGAAACAACTACCAGAAGGTTTCCAGATCTGTGCTTGTGCTGCAGACGTTGAAGAAGCGAAATCACTCGCTGCCCTTTCACCAACATTCATTGCCGTTGAACCACCTGAATTGATCGGAGGAGATATTTCTGTAACAACCGCTGACCCTGGAATCATAAAATCAACCGTTGATGCTGTAAAATCCGTCAATGAAAATATACGCGTTCTTTGTGGAGCTGGGGTCAAAAATGGAAGCGATGTGAAAATGGCACTTTCTCTTGGTGCCGATGGAGTATTACTTGCAAGTGGCGTCACCAAAGCCGAAGAACCATTTGAAATTCTGAATGATCTTGTTTCCCAAATTTGAATAACTGTATGAGTGATATAGCATTACAAATCTTATGTCAGTTATTATTTTGAATCAAGTACACCATTGTCCCAGACTCCATCACAATTGTATGTTGTACAGCCCAAGCATCGAGGGATCCATTCACGACGATGATATCATCTCCTGGCTTGAGAATTTGATATAATTCTGGCCACAAATTATCCCATCCTTCGACCTTGATTGAACCATGTTGATCATACATTACGAGGCCTAACCTTCTCCATGGCCTGCCGTTTCTCCCGACGCCACTTTTTTCTGTTTTGTATGCAATTTTCCCCCTAGAATTACATCTGGTTTGAAAATCCAGTAATCCCTTATCACCATCTTCTATTTCTGCTGCTTTTTCAATCGAGGCATGAGGGTCGATTTTTAATTGAATTTCTCCTCTATGGTTCACGGTTGGAATCACACCAATAAGCCTGATTGTATCGCCCTTTCTTAGATTTGAAATCGTTTCATTTGCATCGACCATGAAACGGATGGTGGCATAGTTCTGCCCTTCAATAATTGACATCTGAGGCCTTTGTGGTTGGGTTGAAGGAGTAACTGAAAATATCTCAGCGAAAACATTTACTCGCGGATTTAATTCACTCAAAGGCGTCAAGTTGAATTCGTGAACATTACCGAGTGGTTTGTACTTCTCAATAACCGGGAAATTATCGTCACCATTTCCACTTGGGCAAATGGTTGACCATTCACAGTAGTCACATCGTTTTTCACTTGGAGGAGGTGTTGGTATTCCTCCTTGTTTGAATCCTCTTAATTCTGATGGTAGAGGAGGGCAATCTTCTATTTCAGGAGTTTTATTCCGAATTTCTTCCCACAAATCTCTGCAATTTTGTTCAATCGATTCCAACTTTTTTGGTGATGGAACCTCTACTGGTTTTATTGAAGGAACTCCAAGATACCAAATCTCCAACTTGTCGACCATCTCCTTCTTTTGATGAGTCACCCACCACAACATTGCATACATTTCGAGTTGCAAGACATAGTCACCAGATCGATCGCCAGATCCAATACTAGCCTTAAGGTCAACAATACGGATATTTCCGTCCCACCGATATACCAAATCATACTCTCCTTGAAACCAATAATCTGGATGAATTGCGTTCATTGAAAATGCAGGAGCATCAGGGTCAACAAACCATGGACGAGCTACTTCCCACGCCTCGATAAGTGAACAGTTTCCTTCCCATGCCAATGGGTGGGGAGATGGATGATTTTTTCGACCATCTGGGGCGGGAATTGCGTGATGATCTCCCGAACGCCAAGCACCCAAATCATGGCTTGATATTTCTGACTGACAGCGTAATACTTCATCAATGTGGAAATCCAAACCATGCTGGCACATTTGCAAACCTACATCGGGATCAATATCACTCCATTCGCCCATTTTTCTTTCAGATTTCTCCCACAATAATTTCATTTTTTCAAATATGATACTCCAATGGATTTCTGCTCTTGCATATGCCCAATCCTTCAATTCATCTGGCTTCATTGAATGAATATTTTTATTCAGTAACAGTAATTTTTCTGCTCCTTTTGAGTAAACATCCCAAGGAGATTGTGATACAATCAAACCTGGTGATTCCATGATCACGCGACAAAATGTTTCTTCAACGGCACGCCCAAGAAATAATTTAGGGATTTGTCCGATTTTAAATCGAAGACGTTTCTGATAAAACCACATTCTCTTACAAGCATTCCATGTATTAACTTGTGATGATGAAAGACGATTGAATGGACCTACTGTATCGGTTTCAGGGTCGACTATTTGAAACGGCACGAACTAACCGGTTTTGTCGAACATCCTTCAATCCTTCGGAGGAATAATTTCTATCCTTGTCGTCCTTGCATCTATTCTAAGTTGCAGTAATGAATCTCTCCAGCCAATATCTGCTGAAACAATTCTGATGTGGTCTCCGACACGAATCGAGGTGGTTTTTTGATTAATTGATGCACCAAAACCGACACACTCGGCAGCATGCTTCCCGTCCCAAATATGAAACTGTACCATTGACCATGGTCTACCATCCAAACGAATACCTTCTCTAAAAGCACAACTGATCACAATACCTTCCACGTTAGCTTTTGTCCTTAACATCCCAAGTCTGGTCAATTCGATATTTTCTGCTTCTGTAATCTTTGATTTTTCATCTAAATACAGGCGTGGTTGTCCTCTCCAAACTCCTGCAAGTGCATTCTCTATTGTAACTTGGCGATTGGAATAAGTATGCATTTTTGGAAAGGCTTCAGGCCGTGATTCTTCTAGTGTGACCATGTTTTTGCCTGATTTTATCATCGAACCTAACACTGGTTCTCCGAAATGATTTGGCAACGGGCCCCAAGCACCTTGCACAAATCCTTTCACGTTTACTCGATGAGGTATATTTTCAAGTGGTTCACATGGAGGCATGGGCTTAAATCCTATTTCAAAATTATTTGAAAAAGAACACCATGAACAGCCAGTACTGGCTTCACATTCAGACGAAGAAGGGAACGTATTATCTGCAGGATATGATATCATTTCATGGTAAATATTTCTGTAATAATCATCGCTTAATTGATTCATATCAGGTTGTACCTTTTCACAACTTCCAAGGTACCAGCCTTCAATACCCTGACATTTCTCCTCGTGTGTTTGATTCCATAACCAAGCATAGAAATTCAGTTGAATCGGTAAAGATTTTGCGAATTTGGAAGAAGGATCGCTCAATTTGATATCGACAATCCGAGTTCTACCATCCCATCTAAGCACGAGATCACATTCTCCCGCCGCCCAATCTTCAGGATGATACATCCTCTGGGGTTGGAAACATCGAGGATCTTTCACCCAAGGCCGAGCCGTTTCCCATGCTTGAGCCCATGATGATTGGAGGGATGAGTTTCGAGGTGTTATATCCCATTTCAAATGTTGATTGAGTTTATCTTTTACAGGAAAATGAGGATTTGATTCCCAACAAGGAGCGGGAATATCGAAGGAAATCGGTTCGGGATTCATTTCATGACATTTTTCAACTTCATCCATCATGAGCATTATTCCATTTGTTATGTATGTCTCAATGTCTTTCAAATACACATCAGACCATGAACCTTCTTTCCAAGGTGCGGCATCATAAGATGCCTCTCCTTTTGCATAAACCCATTTTGAAACACCTGGAATTTTCTGAGAAATCCATTCAAACAATGCATCCTTTGTTTCACATTTGGATGAAGGTGACTCGTCATCTGGAAATTCAGAAAATCGTAATAATCCATTTCCACTTGATCCTGCTCGTTCCATAATAAGTCCACAAAATGCGTCTTCAACCAAGCTACCAAGTATCATTCGAGGATTAATTGGCGATGACAAACCCATACGATACTTGCTGAACCATTGATTCTTGCAACGCTCGTATGCAGTGAGGGTCGAGGCTGATAATCGAGAACGGTTTTTCAATATCCCCATAGACTTTTTTGGAAATTGAACTGGCAAAAAATCACCTCATGTAAGATAGGAATAAAAATCCCCGGATTGCCTTTGTTCTCTATCTTTCCTTGATGCCGATTTGTTAATTCTCGGTCGTTTAGAATCGTGATCTCTTCGAAAGGTCACATTCACGTTCTTGAGGAAACGATTCATTCCTTTACGTAATGGATAGGGACCTGTGGCCAAACCGTTTAGTCCACCTTCTCCTTCAAAAACCATGAGAGAATCTGAGACAATGTCAATGAAATAAACGTCATGATCAATCACAAATGCACTTTTTTCATTGGATTCCATCGTTCTTCGGATTGCTTTTGCAGCCTCCATCCTCGCATTGGCATCAAGATGTGCACTTGGTTCATCCAACAGATATACGTCTGCTTCTCTTCCAAGACAAATCACGATACTCACCGCTTGCAATTCACCTCCCGATAGTTTTGCCACATTTTTTAGTAATAATTGATCAACACCCATTGCTTTCACAACATTCACATGAAATTCTCCAGTTCGCCATTTTGGACCAATCTCAGCATCAAGCCAAGTTTGCACAGTACAATCCATCTCTCCATCAAGATGTTGTGGCTTATACGATATACTCGCCTCACCACCAACCCAACCTCCATCATATTCCATTTGACCGGCTAAAATTTTGATCATTGTTGACTTTCCAGTTCCATTTGGCCCAACGACTCCGACAACCTCCGTCTGATGAACAGCCCCCGTTTTCGATTTCAGCGTAAAGGTTCCAAGTTTTTTCTCAAGGTCGCCCCAATTAATCAACTCATAACCTTTCTCGCCGGAACGATCTGTATGTGAAAGGAATTTGATTGGTTTATCTCTAATTCTTACATTTTGTTCTGGCAAGAATCCATCAAGGTAGACATTTATGGCTTGTCGAGTCGAACGCGCAGGAGTAAAAATCCCAAATGCTCCTTTTTGTCCATAGACGATATGAACCAAATCGGCTAAAACATCCAAGACAGCCAAGTCGTGTTCAATAACAATAATCCTGGATCTCTGTGATAGATCTTGAATAATCTTCACAACACGCATTCTCTCAAAAATATCGAGATATGAGGAGGGTTCATCAAAAAAGTATACATCAGCATCCCTCAATATGGTCGCTCCAATTGCAACTCTTTGTAATTCGCCACCGCTTAATTGGTTTAATTCCCGTTCCAATAGATGACCAATACCAAGGGATTCAACCGTTTCAGCCAATACACCTCTCTCATCAACCGATGAAAGAAGAGTTCCAACCTTACCTTTGACCACTTTCGGGAGATGATCAACATACTGGGGCTTGCTCGCAACTTTGATCTGACCTTTTTGGACATCTCCAAGAAAATCTCTGAGTTCTCCTCTTGGCAGACTTTGAATCACTTCACTCCACCTTGGATCCTCATCTTCCCAATCACCTAAATTTGGAATTAATTGGCCACTTAGAGCATTTATTGCTGTAGATTTACCCATTCCATTTGGACCCAAAATCCCCACTACTGCATCTTTAGAAGGTGAGGGAAGTCGGAATAATCTAAATCCATTCAATGAGTATTTATGGACCATATCTGACTCTAATTCACTCGGTAATTGTGTGATGATCAATGCATCATGGGGGCATTTATTCACACAAATTCCGCATCCTATGCAAAGAGACTCTGAAATATGTGGTTTTCCAGATTTGTCATCAAGAATAATACATTCTTGGCCATTTCTTACCGGAGGGCAAAAAGCATGACATTCTGCCATGCATTTTTTGGGCTGGCAATTATCCTCCTTGAGAACGGCGACTCTCATGTGACCCCCATGTAAAGCCCATCAGCCATAACACATCAAATAGACGGCTTGAGAATGACTGCTTCTTGATTTTTGCTATCGATAAGAACCGGTAAATCTCCATCTAACCTTAGATGACACAATGGGCCATATTTTTCAAGCGCTGGTTGTGATTCCAACCATTCAAAATCAACGGATGGGTCTGAATCTGACACCGTGAGATATCCTACTCCAAATGAAACAATATTTTGGAAAAAATGAGTCCCTTGGCTGGGTTCAACCTTAATGTCAATCATTTCACATTCCACTATTGCTGCTGCTCCTGATATTTGACTCCAAGAAACGGGAATACCAAGAGAGGGATCGCTTGAACCCCATCGCCCCGGACCTATCAACAAATATGGTCGGTTTTCATTTAACAATTGATTATTCAATTTCTCGATTATCTTCACTAATTCCTGAGTTCTAAGCCGGTCTAGTTTTTCTGGATTTACGTAAATCACATCTTTGATATCAGGAATGACTCCATTGCCTAGTGCTTGCTTGGTTTGCAATAGAATTTGGCTTTCATCAATTTCTGATTTATCATAATTTACGTCAACGCTATCAGAAACCAAAGGTCGCATTTGCAATAAAGCAAAACGATGAAGTTCGGTTTCTTGGCAAAATGCATAAGCAAATTCTATTTCTACAGGTGTTGAAAGTCTTGATTCTAGTTTTTCCAAAATTTCAGAAAGCAAAGGCATCAAAGGCGATTTTTTCTTATCCCTGATACCATGCATCGTGAGAAGTTTCGGACCTTCTCGATGAATGGAATGAACAATTCGATCGTCTTGNGAGATATATGTTGATGCCAATAAATCGAGCTGACCATGTGATAACGCTTCATTAATCTCGCCATGATGCATGGTCAAATTTGGATCAGGAGTGATATTTCCATCAAACTTACTCAATCTAACGGCCCAAAATTTCCTCTGGCTTGAATTAAATGTTGAGTTGATATTTGAAAATTGGTGAACACGATGAGGATGAGCAGGTGAAACACGTAAACATTTTTCACCCTCTGCAACTGTTCTTCCTAACCCAAATGCAATGGCTGCTAAACCATCGCTCGATTTTATGTCACCAACAGGGTAATGGTTGTGAGAACGGGCTACGCCACTTACCGANGGATAGAAGAGATTTTCTTTTTGGACCCCCACTATTTCTTGAATTACCACCGCCATCCTCTCTTCTTCTATAGAGTTTGGAGTAGCTGCTACATATTGCTTAGCCTTCTTAAAAAAGGTGGATGCATATACTAATTTAATAGACTGAGAGAGATGCTTAACTCGACAATCAAGAGAAGGATGGTCATTTGGGAGCATGAATGTAGAATAAACACCAGCAAATGGTTGATGTAATGCATCCTCAAGCATAGACGATGACCTTACAGCAATAGGCCATGTTACAATTTCTAACATNCCTCTCATAATTTCAAGATCATCGTCTGAAAACTCACCNTTGAGAAAGGCTTCAGAAATTTCATCATCACCGATCTCGGAAAGAGCAATCTCAGAAAGATTATTCCTTTCCAAAAAGGAGACAAAACGGTCAGTTGCAAGGATAAGTGTTCNTGGTACATCAATACGAACCTCTGGATATTTTGAATGCAACTCTAATTCATGAATTCGACTGAAACAAAAAGCCAAACCTCTACCTTTTCCACCCAGAGAACCTTTACCTAGTCGTTGGAAATTACTCGAATGAGCCAATTCGGGGTTGTAATCAAAGATTGTNTGCCTTCTTTGCATTCTCAAAAAGTTTTGAATGCTTTCAATCATAAAATTCCTCACGNCATCAGAGGATGGAAAATCATCAATCTTTTTCTCTCTAATCGCAGCTGCCACCTCAAATTCAGTTCTCGTTCTTAGCCAATGAGAAAAGTGGTTTCTTTCAGCATGGAAGAGAAGNCTTTTTTCTGNAATCTGTTCAATTCCGTCTCTTAATTCATTNAGATTTGATGCTGACATGTACTGATTNTTTTCTGAATCTGAAAATATGAATTCTCCAAATCCCATTCTAGATGCCATAAATTGGTTGATTTTGGCGTGAAGTTGGCGGTCATGTTTATTGATATATACCGCTCCTTTTTGCTGAGANGGTATCCGATTATGTTCTTCTGTGGACATGAAAAGTATAGGAAGATGTGGATATAAGTCCCTCACTTCATCGATAAGTCTGAGCCCTGAATCTTCCTCCATTATATTTTTTCTTGGAAATCTTCCATCTGTAAANAATCCTATGATGTTTCTACCGTATTTATCCACTGCATCCAAGGCATCTTCGTAATTTGTTGCTAACAGAACTTTAGCTCTGGATCTTAAACGAAGCATTTTATGATGAGCATTCAAACCTCCGTAAATTAATCTCGAGGTCTGTCGTGCAAGGTTTTTGTAAAACCTTGTTAAATATTTTGAATAGAATCGTGGTGAATCTTCGACCAATACCATGACCTGGACATCTCCAGTTGCGACGTCGTGGCCTACATTTCTCTCGTCCTCAATCAAACTGATAATGGCGAACAAGATGGATGTGTCACCAGACCAAACAAACACTCGGTCGATACCCCCTCCGATTTTCAAATGTGCAAGCTCCCTTGTATTATATGTNAGCAATACAACCGGAATCTCCGGATGGATGGATTTCATTTTCATTCCGAATTCATTTACATTCATAGAACCAATACGAGACATCGTGATGACAAGATCAAAACGACGTTCTAACATGAGGTTCAAAGCATCGTCTGCATCACTAGCATGAGAAATCCGTGGTGCTTGTGATGAGATTAACTGTTCAAAATCCCGATGTAAGGTCATTGGAAGAATATCATTTTCTTCTAACACAAAACGGTCGAATGGACTGCTTACCAAGAGGACTTCTCGGACTTTAAATGGGTTCAGCCGCTCAAACTTAACCCAAGTAAGTCCGGACATATTAGACAATGGATGCAGGAGTTAATAACTCTGATTCAAACCAAGCCTTTGACGTGCTCAGCACCCCTTACCAAACGGGTTGTGCATGAGGATGGTACTTTCATACCTGCTTTTCTAAGTGCNTCCTTAGCAACAAGGTAGTCCTTAGGNTGGCATTTTATGGAAATGAATCTTTGACCGCGCTTTACACGTGCTGCAGTACCTACGTTTTTTCCAAAAGCACAACGCATACCTTGAGAAACACGATCGGCACCAGCGCCGGTTGCTTGCTTGTTTTCTCTGAGAATTTGATGCGGGTATGTGTGAACACGAAGCGCGTATCCTTGTGGACCNGCCGCAGTTCGAATCGTCGAGTTNGATACTACACGTGCAGCTTCTAGGGCCGTGTGACGAATTTGGCAAGGTTCATCAACACACAATTCAAGTTCCATCTCGAATTGACCTGTTTCCGCTGCTCTGCGGTTGCCTACATGGAACTGCAGAATACGATTATTCGGGACACCGCCGGTGTACTTTCGACGGGTGAAAGATGGGCCTTTGACTCGGCGATACATTTTCGCTGGTTTCCTTGCCATGCGGTTTCCTCCATTCGGGCGAAAGTCATGCCATATTTGACCCTACCGCCTACGAAGTGATAGGAAATGAAGGGAAGTATTCATGCACTTGTATTGTTTGGTAGGGACAATGGGCGGATGGCGCAAGTGGCTAGAAGAGGAGTCTGAGTACCAATGGCTATCCTTCGCAGGATTTGCAATCTTTGTGATTTTAGGTAGCATTTACATCAACGCATCAAGTGATTTGGCGGGTGTAAATANTGGAACACTTCATGAAAACGGAACTGGTGATCGACTTCTAGAAATGACTGATTCAATGTCTTTATGGGAATCTGAGACGGGGAGATACGTTCTTGATGGNACNGATAAAATCGAAAACTATCAGTTTTCGAGTTGTATAAGTGAAAGCGTAACTNTCAAGTTGATTTGCCCAGGAGAAAATNGAATTGTTTANGTCGATNACGGNAATGGATGGANTGAAGTNAATGTTACAGANACCAACCATTTTGCCACCCATGCATCGATAANTGACGGCTCATCNCTTGTGGTNCTTTCAAATGGGATNAANTCTTCTTTCNTGGTTTATGATTTTGATACAAATACAAAATCATCGAANATCGCCGAGTATGANGGGGANAGCGTTNTCATTAATTCTGTGATGAGTAAAGGTGAAAATCGTTGGCTTGCTGGTGGTAAAATCCTCCTTTCAACCGGAAATGAAGCAAANCCACCAAGCCGAGAAGCCGTCTTTGACATAATCTACAATGACCAAAATCAATTACTTATCATCAANCCTTTACACATTGATTACAGCAACGACGGAGAAATCCATTCAATCATAGCCNTGAAAGACGGTGCTTTCTTTGCCGCAGGAACAAATAAAGCNATCATGTTTGGTGNAAATGAACATACAAAATTCGAGTATCCAAGCCGAGTTGTAATNGAGGATTTGAACGGAGACATTTGGCTTTATGGAACCACGGGTGATGACTTCGTAGTTAGGATTTCAGAAGGTGAGGNATATGTTGAATCATTATCTGAGCCCTTAGGATTCTTGCCCGAAATTGGATTTTTGGATNAGGGGAAAATTGTCCTNCACGGCATCTCTAATGATGNTNCTCATGAAGCATTAAACATAGACGTAGATGCAAGANNCTCCCTTACAAGCCTCAGAGGGNTTTTTGACTTTATGTTCATTATTTCCTCACTACTAGTCATTGGACTGATGACGTGGAATGTGGGAGATGCCATCTCGAAAGGAGAAATTTTCTGATCGAATTCAATCGCATCGTTGAATAACCAGTTTGTNNCATGGCCAACTCCTCAAGAGGGAACATCACCATGGCGACCAAGCGCGGAATGATGGATCAATTTTGGGATATCAAAAACGAACATCCTGATACTGTGCTCTTTTTTAGAATGGGTGATTTTTATGAATTGTTCCATGAAGATGCAGTGATAGGCTCTCANACACTTGGTTTATCNTTAACCAGCCGAGATAAAAACGCAGAAAATCCAATTAAAATGGCGGGATTCCCTTGGCATGCAATCGAAGAACATCTCAAGACGATGCTGGCTGCTGGATACAAAGTAACCGTCTGCGAACAAGAAGAAAATTTAAGACCGGGCGCAAAGCTTCTCGAAAGAGTAGTTANCCGNGTTTATACGCCCGGTTCTCTCTATGAGGAGTCTCTCATAGGAACTGATCAATCGGCTCTCCTCTGTGCTATCGTAAAGAAAAACAATGTCGTCGGTGTCGCTTTTTTTGATGCATCTACAAGTCGTGCAGATGCATGTGAAATTTCGGTNAGTGATGATTGGGANAANGTAACNGATTTACTCATGAGCATGAATCCATCNGAGCTCATTTTTTCAGAAAAACTATCGCAGCATGCGAAATTTCGCCATTGTATAAGTCATTTAGAAAAAACAATATTTTCTCAGCACAATAGCCAACAAAAAGTGGTTGAAGAATCATTGAAAGAATTACTCAAGGTATCGGATTTAGGNCATATTGATTTGAATGATTCAGAAGAAGCAACACATGCAATCGCATTAGCAGTACACTATCTTTCAAAGATGCATCAGATGAATGAAATTCCACTGAATAAANTCTCAATTATCAATAATCGTCAATACATGACAATTGATAGAACAACCCTTGCTAATTTACAGTTGATTCATGCTCATGGTGGAGAAAAGGAAGGAAGTTTATTTGGTTCTATTGACAAATGTCGTACGGCCATGGGTCGCAGAAAATTAAAGCAATGGATACTAAATCCATTGATGGACATCAATGAGATCACCCTTAGACAAAATGCGATAAAATCACTTACAAAATCTTCCAGAAGNTTAGCGGGAATGAGAGATATGTTCCTCGGACTCAGAGACATGGAAAGACTCTCTACTCAGTTAGCCTATGGGAGAGCAGGTGGTAGAGAAATCTATGCCATCGGGGAAGCACTTAGCCGAATGCCTGGATTAAAGGTACTTGCCAACGAAACTAAAAACGAAATGCTGACGAAACTATGCGAAGATATTGACTCACTGGATTATCTCAGGGCTGAAATNTTGTCCACACTAAATTCGAGCCAACCCCTATCTGTGAAGGAGGGAGGATTGATTGCAATTGGCGTAAATAGTGAATTAGATACATTAAGGAAACAATCGAATCACGGAGAAGAATTATTCAAAAATCTGGAAGCAGAACTACGCAAGTCGTTGAACATACCCTCGCTTAAAGTGAGATATAACCGCCAAATAGGATGGTATATTGAAGTCACAAAAACACATCTGGANAAAGTTCCCAAAGAATGGANTCGAAAGCAACAAATGACCAATGGAAGCCGATACATTACCGATGAATTNAAACGATGGGAAGATAATTTACTCAATTCAAAGACGAAAGCGAACCTCCTAGAATATGAGGTTTTCAAAGTCCTNAGAGAAAAATGTAAACAAAAATGTCAGCAACTTAATGCAATTTCAGAATCTGTTGCCACCGTTGACGTATTACAAGGATTNGCTGAAATTGCGAGAAAAAGAGCGTGGGTCTGTCCTAACATCACAAACGAGTACAATTTATCGATTCAGGATGCAAAACATCCTGTTCTTGGACAAGAAACGGGATTTGTTCCTAATAATGTTGAATTTTCTAAAAAAAGAAAATTCTTACTTATCACTGGCCCAAACATGGGAGGAAAATCCACATATCTGCGAACCACAGCATTGATTACTATCTTGGCCCAGTTAGGATCCTTTGTTCCTGCTTCAAAGGCGAAAATAGGGTTAGTCGACCGTATCTTCACACGTGTTGGCGCCTCAGATGACATGCTAAAGGGTCGCTCAACATTTATGGTAGAAATGGTAGAAGTCGCTCATATTCTTCAAACTGCAACCCCACAATCACTGATTCTACTTGATGAAGTAGGCAGAGGTACTTCTACATTCGATGGATTGTCGATTGCTTGGTCCGTGACCGAAGACATCTGTCAAAGATTGCAATCTAGAACCCTATTTGCAACGCACTATCACCAACTCATTGGACTTGAAGCAGCNATNGAAGGTTTAGTCAATGTATCCGTACAAGTAGCNGTNATTTCGGGAGAACTCAAATTTCTACACACTGTGATTGACGGNCCTTGTGATGATTCATACGGCGTTCAAGTCGCTTCGATGGCAGGACTTCCTCGACACGTGGTTGAAAGAGCATCTGATTTGCTGGTATTCNTAGAAAGACAAGCCGAAGGAGCCAAAGCCGGAAATGGTAAGACTCCAAATAAAAGAGATGTTAATCAACATTCTATCTTTCAATTTCTTGCCGCACAGCCCATCGATACAAAGGAAAATGAGATTGAAAAACTGATTAAAGAATTGGATGTTGATTCGTTATCCCCAAGGGATGCACAAGAAACACTATACAAATTGAAAGGATTCATCGAGAGTGATAATTTTGACTGAGGCGAAAAGAATCAAGCANCTTGACGAGAGAACAATCGGNTTCATCGCTGCTGGAGAGGTTGTTGAAAGACCTGCACAAGTGGTGAAAGAATTACTTGAAAATAGTCTTGATGCACAATCAAATTCAATAAAGATTGAAATTGAAAATGGAGGATTTGAAAGAATACGNATTACCGATGATGGAAATGGCATACACCCAGATGATTTACCATTGGCTCTCGACCGTCATGCAACAAGCAAATTACGACAAGAAAATGACTTACATGAAATTACTACTCTCGGCTTTCGAGGTGAAGCTCTCGCAAGCATTGGNATGGTGAGTAAATTAAGAGTTTCAAGTAAAACATCCGCTGGCTCAGGTTACACGGTGAGAATGAATTTTGGAGAAAAAGAGAANATTGAACCTGAAGGCATGGGCNGTGGTACNATTGTCGAAGTGTCGGATTTATTTCAAAATCAACCTGCAAGACTCTCATTCCAAAGAAGACCTGTTACAGAAATGGCCAAAATTGTTGATATTGTCATGCAACATGCCCTTTCCCATCCAAATGTGGCTTTTTCTCTTACTAATTCAGGTAGAATCGTCTTTGATGTTCCCTCGGTTTCAGAATATGATGATCGACTTTTTGATGTACTTGGGACACAAGCGAGTGGGCTCATCCCACTTTCAGTTCCCAGTGAAGATGAGAATGCNCCAGGTGATGAGCGATGGACNGGATGGATAAGCAGCCCAGATATTACAAGAGGGAAAGGAGATGAAGTTCATCTCTTTATCAATCAACGACCGATTGCCTCTCAGCCATTCCAGGGAGCAATTAGGAGAGGTTACAAAACCAGATTAATGCAGGGACGTCATCCGATTGCGATATTGTCTTTGAAGATCCCTCCCCATGAAGTTGACGTTAACGTGCATCCAACAAAAAGAGATGTTAGGTTGAAACATTCTTGGCGAGTTTTGGAACGTTTGGAGAGAGCAATTGCGCACACGCTACACTCAGTTGCTACTGCACCGGATTCAANTGCTAGCAGCCTTGGTATCGAATCGATCAAAGAAACCAAAATCGAAACTGAAACTGAAACTTACAAAAANCCTTCATGGGCAATTACTGCAACTCAACAATTAACCCTTTCAGGTGATTCAGCAAGATCTTTGGAACCAGAGAAAAAGAGGCCGATTTCATCATCTCCTGCAATTCAAAAAACAATTTTCGGAGGAAAACCAATTGCTCCCGCATTATCATCAGATGAAAGAGATATTCATCGCTATTCAGGAATAGAATCCGAACGCCCTGATTCAGAAAAACCTCTCTCAGAAATCATCAATGAACTCCCAGAAATGGAACCACTTGCTCAATTGGCTGATTCTTACATTTTAGTACAATCAGGTGAAGAATTATTGATTGTGGACCAACATGCACTTCATGAAAGAATCAGATATGAGCGATTAAAGGAAGATCAGAATCAATGGAAACCTCAATCAAGAATCTCTTCNATTTCTATAGAACTTAACCCTAAAGAGATGAGTCAACTTCAAGCAGTCTCTTCCACAATCAAATCTTTTGGATTTGATTTTGATATTGATTCTCAATCAATGATCATACATTCAGCTCCTGCGATTTTAACAACATCGAGTATCGAAGATTTCATGAGAGATTTATTACAAGATTTATCAGAGGATAATCAAAGNGCTCTCTCCATGGAGAAAATCAAGGATGAAATGGCATTTATGCGAGCATGCAGAGGAGCCGTGAAAGCTAATGATAAATTATCNATTGCGGAAATGAGGAGACTCCTGGAAGANATGAGATGTATTCCAAATCCATGGGCTTGTGTTCATGGACGACCAACTGCTATGCGGTTAACTATACACTCGCTAGATCATCATTTTGGCCGTCATGGATAATACTCGCCCCACAATTTTCTAATTGCTGCAGATAGGAAGGCCAAGCGATATGNTGGGCTTTTGCACCTCTAATCACAGCCCCGCTAAGGCAACCCAAAGCGACGGCTGTCATTTGTAATCGATGATCNCCATGGGTTTCTATNATGCGATTCGGTCTCATTGGAAACTGACCTCCAGNCATCTTCAGCCCATCAGATGTCATTTGGCATTCTAAGGAAAAATTTTGCAACAGTTCCACTGTTTTTTCAATACGATTTGATTCTTTAAACATGGCATGTGATGCACCTGTAATTGTACCTCCATGGGTNAAACAGAGTTTTGCTGACAACGGAGAAATGAGATCATTAGCATTGGTTAAGTCGTAAATACCATTTTTATTTTCAGATATATCATGACCTATTGAATCAATTGAAGCAGGCATATTACTAATCGAAAGATCNAGTATTTTTGGAAAAGAAGCCATTGAAGCATCTGCNGGTATTTCAACTCTTTCGGGACAGCGTACATCCCAAGGTAATCCTGGTACTTTTGCCCCAGTTTCTTTGCACAAATNCCATGTGAGTTCTGCATGTTTATTTGAAACTCCTACAGAAATTGATTCNATCTCAATTGGTTGATTTAATCGAGGTGTTGCAAGCATAGAGGCTGAGATAAATTGAGAGGTTTCTCCGATGTCGATGATTATTTTTTCCTTATTTTTTAGAGGATGTACTTGAAATGGAAGACTTGTATTTGGAGACCCAAGCGAGGTCAAGAATTTTTCATGTGGCCTTGCTCTGAGTGAATTATCACCATCAAACCGGCAATGAATACCAGCAAAAGCAACCTGCGCCATAAGGAAACGCAAAGCAGTCCCGCTATTTCTTGCATCAAGAACATCTNCTGGAGAATAAAGAGGACCCCCAACTACGGTTGAATTTTTGATTGAGATACCAAGTTTAGTTAATCCATCTATCATTGTTTGTACATCATCACCTATCTCGTGCATCTGAATTTCAGTACTAGAATCAAAATCCATCGAGGCGAGAATCAGCCATCGAAGTGCATGACTTTTTGATGGTGGTAATCTAATTTTTCCGCTCAATTTCGAAGGCTCGACCCGAATCAAACCTTCTGACATAATACTCGGTATTTGTCGACCTTGAATAATATAGCCGGTAAGGATGAATAGATGCATCAAGTCGCANGTCCATGATAAGGGACACGAGAGGTAGACCTCTTGAGTACCTCCGTATTTCGATGACAGATCGCTGTAATCTCCGCTGTCGTTATTGTATGCCAAAGGAATACTTCGATTCTAAGTATCAGTTTCTGCAAAGAGATGCAATCTTATCCTACGAAGANATAACNACAATCGTAGACGCTTTACTTAGTCTTGGGCTTAAGAAAGTCAGACTTACAGGAGGCGAACCGCTCATTCGAAGGAATGTTGAAACACTCATTCAATTTCTCCAACCAAAAGTTGAAGTCTGCATGACTACGAATGGCATATTACTCAATGAGAAGGCACAAGATTTGTGGCAAAGTGGATTAAGAAACATTACAATCTCACTTGATGCTGTTGATCAGGCGACNTTTCAGCACATGAGCGACAGNAAAATNGANGTGAATAAGATACTATCNGGAATTGAATTATGTTTGAGCATGGGATTCAGATTAAAGTTGAATACAGTGATTCAAAAGAGAATAAATGAACATGCAGTAAANGATATCATTGATTTATTTTCGGGACGTGTTGATGAAATTAGATTCATCGAATACATGGATGTTGGTGAAACAAATGGGTGGAATTTACATGATGTCGTCACTGGCTCAGAAATAAGAAAAAAACTTGGNNATCTAAAGAAATTAGAAAACCAAGATCAGAGCCAAGTGGCAACAAAATACGAACTTGATGGGCAAATTATTGGATTTATAGAATCTGTTTCAAAGCCATTTTGTTCAACCTGCAATCGGGCAAGGCTCTCCGCTGATGGAAATTTATACACCTGCCTGTTTGCATCCAAAGGAAATGATTTGAAGTCCCTCCTCCGTATGGGAGCAAATCAAGGTGAAATTAGAAAAGCGGTAGAGNCAATTTGGTCAAAAAGAACTGATGCGTACTCCGAACAACGTGGAGAAGAAAGNAAACCAAAAGTCGAAATGTCATTTATNGGCGGTTAATCGTATANTGCTGGCAAGACGACATCNGTCATGATGTTATTTGAGCCTCGGTCGATTANACGGAATTTCCAAGTTCCGTCATCACATCCTAACTCTTCACAATTAATCACGAAATAATCTCCAGTTGAAACNGACCAGCCCGCATCCCGGTCATGGAATGAAATATTTGTTCCAATTTTCCCATAAACATCACCGTCATTAGTTAGNCCTCTTATGGATTGATTTTGAGCAACTGACTGCAGCGACCATTCTATCTTTGAAGGATCGAGTTGTTGGTCTAATTGAGTGATTTTAACAACGTGAAAACCGTTAGAAAGCGCTCTAACTGATACTTTGGCATTAGGAGGTTGTTTTTCAACAGTTGATAGTGATGAGGACATAAGGACGAATACCATGCTACTCAACATGACGGTTATGGCAAGCAACAAGACGGTGGCAATCACAGGACTAACTGCCTCATCTTCGCCTTGCATGAAGAACCGTACGCACGGTATAACTTCAAACAACCGGAAAAAAGTTGAAATTTATGCTTATTCTTTCAAAAAATGGTCAGCATCAATAACATCCTCCTCTTGGATAAACAAAAGGAGACACTGAATGCAAGACCAATGGGATGTCATCATCATCGGAGGCGGTCCTGCTGGAAGCACCACAGCGAGGTATGCTGCATCCCATGGGAGAACTGTACTGGTGGTTGACGGAAGAGAAAACATCGGTTCACCCCTTCAGTGTGGTGAACTTGTTCCAAGTAATGAAGAGATGAAGAGACTCTGTCCTAAGGTTCCAGAGATTGATGACCTGTTTCAAACACCCGATGAAGCGGTGTCCAAAAAAACAGATGTGATGAAAATCATTCCGCCCTCAGGCAAGCCTCTTTCTTTCAAGTTCGACGGACTTGTGCTAAATAGAGTAAAACATGATGAAGCACTTGTAGAACTCGCAAAAAAATGTGGAGCGGAATATTTGACTGGAAAAAGAGTGATTGATGTCATAGGTAACAAAGTAATTCTGAAAGATGGAAGCGAAATTACTGGAAAAATTATTGTCGGTGCAGGGGGTCACCATGACGTCATTAGACGGAAATACTGGAATGAAAAATCGTTGAATATACCTGTAAAGTTTCAACTTATTGAAGGTGAATTCGGTGACGACCTAGAGCTTCATTTTGGTACAGTCGCCCCTGGTGGCTATGCATGGATGTTTCCAAAGAAATCTGGAGCAAATATCGGAGTTGGGATTCAAAGGAAATTTTCTAAAGAAAAATCCCTGAATGAGTACACAGAATCATTCATCAAAGAATACGGCGATTCTGCCACCTTTAGTGGAGCGGGGTCCTTGCCTATGTCTGGTACAATCAAAACATTCGTGAAAGAAAATTATTTGCTTGTGGGAGATGCTGCTGGGATGGTACTTCCATCCAATGGAGCCGGAATCACTATTGCAATGATAGGAGGTAGAATTGCTGGAAATGTGATCCATGAACATCTTGAACACGGACTTCCGCTAAAGGAATATGAAAAGCGTTGGAAAAAACAAATGGGTCAAGTGATGAAGAATTCTAAGCGTTCGTTCAAACTTGGAAGTTTGCTATTGAGATTCCCTGATTGGTTCATCAATCTCACCTTCAATAGGCTCACAAAAAGCATCATTTGGCGGGCGATAACTTGTCGAAGAATGCTATTCATCTACTAGCTAAATGATTCGGTCTATAGCGTATTCAACTATTTCTCCGAGCAATTTTTTGCTATCCGTATCATTGAATGATTCCAGACACTCCAATGCCCTTTCAGCATGGTTTCTGATTAGAATTTCACTGTAACTGATACTATTTGCTTGTTCTAGCAATGATATAAGTCTATCAAATTTTAAATCGTCAAACTTTTGGATTATTTCAATAAGCTCATCTTGATCTTGACCATGTAAGATAGTTATTGCATGGATCAGTGGAAGCGTCATCTTTCCTTCGTATACATCTGCTCCACGTGGTTTACCCATCCTTTCATCACCACGGATGTCTAAGAGATCGTCCACCAATTGAAAAGCCATGCCAAGTTCAAGCCCAAATCGGGCTAAGTCTTCTCTTTGCTTGGAAGGAATTCCTGCTAAATATGCTGCAACATCGCAGGCTGCTGAAAAAGGACCAGCGGTTTTTCCTTGAACAATTTCTAGATAATCTTCCGGCCGAGTTGTTGTATCGAGGATGTGATCCAGTTGTTTGTATTCGGCTGAGGCAATTCTTGCACAAGATTGTGAAACAATTTCAACCACCTTTTCATCAAATTTACCTCCAAGACCAAAGCCTTGAACAAACATCCAATCTCCAGCTATCATCGCTTTAGCCAAACCAAATTTCTCATGTAGAGTAGGCACTCCTCGCCTTGTTTTTGCATTATCATAGATGTCATCGTGAACAAGCGTAGCAGTATGAATTAATTCGAATGCAATGGCGAGAGGTAGAACCTCATCTAGATTCTTTCCTCCTGCCATTTCATATGATTTTAGTAATAAAATTGGTCTAATTCTCTTCCCACCTGCTAAGATTACTTCGGAAGATACTCGGGCAACCTCGCCATCTGTGTTTATTTTTTCATCGAGGAATTCATTCAGTTTTTGTTCAAATTTCGCCTGCATGGCAAACCATTCTGCGGTGAGAGATTTTGAACTCACATTGCATCCCACAGGGTAGCCCTTCTTAACGGGTCGTTAACAGGCAGGTTTGTGGGGCAACCCACCGAGGTAATGAAATGGATTCTGTCCAATCGCTTGATGTGCTTGTAGCATCTGAAACTTTAGATGGATGCTTTGTACAAGTCTCGAAATTTTCTCAAACCCTTGATTCTGATTTTTCAATAACGGTAAAAGAAACGGAAAATCACGAGGATACACTTCTTCAGTTAGTTGATGGGAAAGGTGATCTTGCTGCTGTTTCTGGGAAATGGTGGGCTGAAAATGAAGACGAACGGCTTCAAGCAAAATTGTTTCTTCCAAGAAAAGATCCAACCCTCGTTCTCGTCAGTGAGGATAAACTGGAATATATTCCAAAAAATGGAGTCATAGTAGCAAACTCTCCTCTCATCAAACGTCAGATATTAAGAGCGAGAAGAGATTTATCTGTGATTTCATCTCTTCAAGCCATCAACAAAGATACTTTGGATGTTGAATCGATCACCGCCCTTGAAGATTTGAGAATTAACCAAGAAATCAATGGCTATGTTATTTCAAGGACATTGCATGAATTATTACCCTTCAAGACGAGAAGACACACACTTGGAATCCACAAAAGAGTTGAAGAAAGATTCAAGTTTATACCTCAAGGCCTAAGTGGATTTGTTGTTCTTATTTCTCGAAAAGGGTTTCAAAATCAAACATTAAGTCGTTTTAACGACAATGGTGCAAAAATAGCATTTGAATTAGAACAGATGGCGCTTAGCCATATCGATGAGGATATTCGACCTTTTGTGGGCATACATGCTGAACAAAGAAAAATAGGAACAATCCTCAAGGAGGCTGAAAAATTCCAATCAAAACAAATTATATCCTCTCTGATTCAACCAAATCAAATCAAACTAGATGGGAAAATAAGGATTGAAGTAATGATGGAAATCGTGAGTTATGATGGTCGAGTGACTGGTAAAATTGAAAGGATGTTCAAGCCTGATGATGCGATAGGTTCAGTGAGGAACATTATCATTGAATGGAATAATTTGCTCGAGACCATGACAAAAGATCACCCTGAGGAAAAAAGACGAAATCTTCCAGCAACCCAGAGAATTCTACAAATCCACCCTCCTGAAAATAATACATAAGCGTGGAATTAAGCGTTTTCTGAGGATAATCTTGGCGAATTAAGAAATACTTAGTCAACACCAATACGCATGTGACTGGTAAGGGGGAACTCCTGTTAGAGCTTTATCAGGCACGATTAGACCGCTTGAGAGAAATATGCATCCAACATGATTTGCCTAAGACTGGCTCGGTGGAGATGCTAAGAGCAAAACTCATCCAGAAATTAGTTCTGGATGATTGGGACTTCTCCTCACGAGGGATTTTGGCACTTCTTAATGAGGAAATTGGCATTGTACTAGGTATTTTTGGAGTTAAGAAGTCAGGTTCTATACGGGAAAGACGTCAACGACTATGGCTTCATCTAAATCATGATGCAAAGCAAATGACCCCAGAAAATTTGGACAATCTTTCAAGGGAAGAATTACATCAACTTTGTGTGAATCTTGAACTTCCGAGATCTGGTACCAAACAAGCCCTACTTTTACGAGTTGGAGGAGTGCTCACTTCTCAATTAGGCTCTTGGGGAGCCATAAAGAAAAGCCTACGAAGACCCAGAAGTGTGAGTGCGATTCCAATCATTCCAATGCCGAAGAATATTCATTCACCATATGAAGAAATAGACACTCAAGTCTTGGATGTGGATATCCCCCCTGATATACAAGATTCAGAAGATTTCATTGCCCCTATTCAAGAAGATTCAAGCGTTGAGGTGTTTGAAAAACAAAAAATTGCTGAAGAAAATACTCCTCAAGAAAGTACGCAAAATCTTGATGTTCAGCAATCTGCTTCAAAAATTATCATCGAAGCAAGGATGCCTGAAATCGACGCATTGTGCAGAGATTACTTATCTCTATCAAGTTCTCAAAATAAGGAAGAAACTGAATTATTTATCAATAGTTTGAAAGATCACGGGTTTGATATTCAAAACCAACATCTTCGAGAAGAAATATGGTCTACAATCCGACAAATTGAAGCAAAGATTCTCGAAGAAAAGAACGCTATTTCCTCTGCTCCAAATTCCTGGCTCGAACGGGAAGCCTTGAGAAAATATGAGAACGTCCGTTCACATCTTCGTGAAGAGATTCATCAACTCTTATCAAACGCTAAAGGAAATATTGTTGAAGCAAGGATGCAATTTGAGGAAAAATCACGCCAAATGGGCCTCGATATGCGTATCCCTTCAATCTCAGGAAGAGTACATGCATTGTTCGATCTCCAACTGAGCTTGAATGAAGAGTATGAGATGACAAACCCTACCGTTTCAAGAAAGGTCAGAGTGTTGAAAGTCCTTCAACACGGAGCAGTACACCTTCACCACAAGACTCGATTAACTTTAGATCGTCTTGAAAGGAGTTACGATAGTTTTGAACAATTAGTCGAAGCGATTCTTGAAAAGTCAGAAGGAGATTTCAGTGAGTCACAACAAAGCCTGTTAATTCGATTTTTAGAAAAGAAGGGCTTTGAGGTGAATGTTTCTGAAATTCGGCCAAGAGTACTAGCAGCAGCTGGAGTTATTGGAACTGAATTAGGATTTATTTCCCCATCGCAAATCCCTAAACTTGCACCTGGAATTATACTTGATGATACGGGAATTGAATCGGTTATTACTGAATTACAAGCTCTCGCACAGAAATTCAAAACATCGAACCAACCGATTGAGGCTGAACCTGAAATGGAAATGGCCGAGTCCGTAAGCGAAGCACATAACCGTATTGCAACTATGAAAAATAAAATAGATAATATCGACAACATTCTTGCTAAATTATACCAACAGGAACTCTAACGGCTTGCGTAGAATCCTTGGATAACTTGAGTGACAGTTTGAATATCAGTAATATCTCTGTCGACAAGATCTTGAAGAATTTGCATTCTCTGCCTCACGTGTTGTTCAAACACATCAGGAGTAACACCAGCAGCAGTACAGATAGTCTCTCTCAATTTTGAAGGGATACCTGTTTCTTCGATTTGGTCACTTGCAGCATTGTACTTCCAAATAACATTCAAACGTGGTTTATCTCCTTCCATTCCCGCTACTTCGGCAACTTCTACGATTTTTCTTGCGGTTCTTCCGTTTACATACAACCTTGCTTGAATAATAATCAAATCAAGACCAGTAAGCATAATTGGGGGTACATCCATTGGAGGATTGATCATTCTCGTAATAGTTTCTTGACCAGAATTTGCGTGCAGGCTTCCGAAACTTCCATCGTGACCAGTATTCATTGCAGTCAACAATGTAGCACATTCACTTCCCCTCACTTCACCAACGATGATACGGTCTGGACGCATTCTCAGACTTGACTTAAGGCAGTCATTCATGTCGACTTCTGCCGTTCCATCTGGTCGCTCTCTACGTGTTTCCATTCTTAGCCAATGATCGTGATAAACCTGCAATTCAGCAGTATCTTCTACGGTAAGAAGTCGCTTGTGCCAAGGAATATACATCCCCAAACAATTCAAAGTCGTTGTTTTACCAGAACCTGTTCCTCCTGCAATTACGAAATTTGCAGGACGAGAGTCAAGACCTTCAATCCAAATCCACATGGTAGCGGCAAGTCTTAAATTTACAGTTCCCCACTTGATGAGATTGATCATTGTAAGTGGGTCTTCCTGGAATTTTCTAATTGTAAGCGTTGGACCATCCGGTGAAATTGGAGGTATCGTACCATTTACACGGGAACCATCTGGTAAACGACCATCGAAAATTGGCACTAAACCAGGCCCATCTCCTAATGGAACGGCGGTAAATGCAGCGATATTTTGCGCGATTTGGATGCCTTGGTCGTCGTCGACCCAAACATTGGTTCTGCACATACCATGCTCTCTGTGAGCGACTTTCACGCATTGAGCACCGCCATTGTACATCACCTCTTCAAGCCCATCGTCTTCAAGAAGAGCGGCTAAATTACCATAAGGATTTGCTGGAACATCTCCATCCACATGATACACTGGAGAAGGATGCGAAGGCTCTTTGTAAATTGTTACTCTACCATATTGATCTAATATTTCTTCTGCCATTATTAACCACCTATTGCTTCATATCCTGCTATGTAAAGGAACATTGCAACTGCAGACCATAACGGTAACCACCACAACATGTCCTTGAATCTCCCTAACATTCGACCGCTTACTCCAACGGCTACCATTGCACTTGCTCCAAAGAAAAGAGAGAATGTTTGATGGAAACTTGCTAATTGAAATCCTTGTTTTGCAGCAGCAAATTGACCAACGATAAAAGCGATTAGCAATGGAAGACCACAGCATATGAACATAATGATCATAATCGCTGAACCACCTAAATCTGCTTCACGTTGATTCATAAGATCATTAAGTCTTTCATAGTCCATTGCGAGATTGTTAAGCACCTGTTGAAGTGGAGCATCTTGTTCGATGGCTGTAGACATCAGATTCATGACCCGTTGTACTTGACTCGAACGGGTTTTAGCGGCAAAGTTTGCCAATGCAGCGTCAAAAGAAGAAGTCTTACTCTCAACCAAAGTCTGCCTCAACAATTCACCCAACACCCCGGTATTCCTATCTGCTTCAGCTTGCATGGCTTGTTGTAAACCCAAACCTGCACCCATTGAATCTGCTAATGCTTCAAGCATTGACGGTAAATCATTCTCGATCTTTCTTCTTCTCGCCCGTTCTAACATGGGAGGAATCCCTCCAAAGATACCGGCTAATCCAAAGGTGAATAATACCAAAATAGCGGGTTGGTCCCGTAATAATTCAAGCATTGAAAATAGCATTTTAACACCTCACAACCCAGGATCTTTCGTATGTGTCTTCAAACCCAAAAAAAACATGAATAGCAGGGAAAGGAATAATCCTCCTGCCACCACTGAATTCATAACACCTGCATAACCAGAAATTCCAGTAATATCAGTTTCAGGATCCACAAGTTGTGGGACTACACCCAAAATAGCCATGATGAGTGGTCCGATCATTCCTATGGAGAGAAGTGTTTCGGGGAGCCCACTCAAAGTCTCAATATATTTTTTGACGGCTTCGCTCCTTTCTTCTTCCATACGAGAACCCTGTTTTCGTAGTGTCTCGACAATGTCCGTATTCTGAGTTACATTGTTGAGCAACGTGTTTATCAATCTCTTATACCCATCAGATTCGCATTTGCGTTGAAGGTTTCGAAGTTCCTTTTCTAGAGAATTTCCTTTGTTTATGTTTTTCATGAGCTGGGCAAAATCTTCAGAGATAACGCCATAGCCACCACCTGAAATACTGTGAATTGTGGCTTCTAATCCTACTCCAGAACCGAGTAATACATCCATCGTTCGAATAACATAGAGAATCTCTCTTGATTCTTCTAGTGAACGCATGTTTTCACCTCAACGAATATCTTCAATAAATTCAAAAGTGAATTTGCCAGTATTACCTTCAAAATCCATCCTACTGAATACAACCTTGACATCCTTTTCAGCAAAAGGATCGTGAATGTATGGCTGACCACTGCGGAACATTGCTAGGACTTTTTTGTAGACATCAATCTCCATTTCTCCATCGACAATGTAGACTGCAGATTCGGCACCTTCGTCAACTAAATCATCGCCCTCTCCGCCGTGAGTAACCGTTCTCGTAATTCGTCGAGTAATGCTTACTTTCATGTCGACGTCCGCTATTCTCAACCAATCTGTACTTGTAGTCCCAGTTGCCGGACGAATAAAAAATTCCATTCCTGCCATGTCTTCTCCCGTTTACCGACTTGTGAAGAAGGTATTGAATGTTTGGAACATGGTCATGTTCGCTTAAACCATCCAAATCTTGGCTCATGAAGGATTCCTTCCTCGGAAAGGTCGTCAAGCATCTCTTCTGCAGCATCCCTGGAGAAGCCTCTTGCTGCAGCATTTGATAAAATGGCATCAAAATCAACTCCATCGCCTTGATCAAGTGAATCGATAAGTTGGAGAACGCTTTCTCTGAGCGATTCTTCACCATCACCAGAGGATGCATTGTCATCCTGATTTTTCCCATCTGTATTGAGGTCTAGGACTGGCTGAGATGATTCATCAATTGGCCGGTTTTCAATGATATCAAGTGCTCTTAACAAATTGAATTTATAATGTTCAACATCAACCATTTCATAATGGCTTCTTGATAATAACAATCCATTTATCCAATCACGTTCAATCCCTGATGCTGCATAAGCTTCTGCATTGGCTTCGCAAGAATAGGCCTTTTGATGATTTGAAATTCTTGTGAGTGTTTGCTTACATGCCTCATACAGCCATTGCCGGTAACGGCTTGGTCCAATAATGGCACCTTCTTCGGGACGTATACTGGTGTAGATTGCACCTTCATCGTTTTGAAAGAAGCGTGCCTTTGCAACCATGAGCATCATCAATGTGTCTCCTGACTCCAACTTCTTGGATACATCAATTACCAATTCTCTCATCGATTCCGATTCGTAATCACCAACTGAAAAATAATGTAACCCAGATGGGTCCCTTAATTGACCTTGCCAAATCGTAGCGCCGTTTGATGTCTCTCTTGGTTCAAGTCTCTCAAGCATGCCGCCCACCACAACACGGTTGACTTTTGCACCAAGTTTAGTGATGATAAAACTAGGATCATATTCCCCACTTCCCTTTTCATGAAGTGTCGATTCTGAAAACTCTGATGCCAGCATATGCACAGCAGGTTGCCTTTTTGCTCTTCTTGTTGTCATCATGAGGACATCACCTCCAGTCTGGAGCGAAGCTCTTGAGCTGCCAAAACTGAGTCAATGTCTACGGGTTGACTTGATTCTGCGAGCAACATTGAGCCTTGCTCATCGACGATAATTCTACCATTTGATTCAACCACTGAACCTAGATATTTATCTCGGAGTTCTTGAACAAACGCAATTTGACCAATGTTGTTGATTCTTTCAAGTATTTGGCTTTCATTTAGTTCAATAAGTTCAACGGTAGCTTGTTTATTCAATAGCAATGAAGTACTCGCCCTTCCATCATCAATGACCAGTCTTAGACGAATATCTTGGACACCTTCCTGTTCACCATGAGTGGCGCATTCTCCATCCCGGAGTACACGATTACACTCAGGACAACGAAATATAATTCCGGAGTCTTCGCGGATGGATACGACGGTGCCTTGTGTCTTGATACCAACGCGACTTGTACCACTGGCTAATTCGTGTAACGGCACAAATGGAAAGTGGTCAACTAGATTTATTTCACTATCCCATGGAGGTTGTTCTAGAACCGAAATTTGTTCAGAGGTATCTACTGTAATATCGGGTATACCTTGCCAAGCACGAACTCTTGCCCCTGTAACTGATACGATTACTGGGAGGTCTTTGTCACTAAATGGAGGTTCCTGCCAAAAACTCATTCGGCACTTTCCTGTTGGATCTGCTACATCACAAGACCATACTTTACCCTGTGAACCATCCTGCTTTTGGAATTCCCTAACTGTTATTTTGGATAACTCAACAATACATTCGACATCTCGGCTGCCGTCGCGTAATTGTTCAATCTTGATTACCGTGTTTTTTGATAAATCTTCCATTGAGGAAAATTTGGCGTCTCGAAATACCTCTACCGTCGTGTTCCGTCCAATATTAATCTCAGGTGTGTTTCTAAATGTCTTTACCTGAGCATTTGAGATTTTTACGAGGCTGCCCGACTCAAACTGTAATGGCTCCCATGATAGAAAACCGATGATTCCGCTATCATCCGCGATTCGTCCCCGAACAACATCGATTGTGCCACTTCCATCCTTTCTGTGAATTACATCGTCTCTTCGTGCTAGAATCCTCCCTGTAATCGTAACCATTCCATCTTGACGTATCTCACCGATTTCCATTGGTTCATCAGGATTTACACGCTGATAATCACCTTCTTTAAGGACAACAACTCTTGTATTTTGGTTAACATTGAGGCTTTTTTTACCCTGATATTCGTTGACTGAAACACCTTCGAGCCTTAATATCGAACCTGGTAGAACATCCTTCTGAGCCCCCCAGTCTTTGTAATCCCATTTCTCGCCGTCATGATCTGCCCAAGGCATATCTTCTAGCATACCAAAAGCGATTTGTCGCTCTTCTCCACGTACATTTTGGGTTCTTAAATTATGAGATATCACTTTCACTTCGATGACGATGTTTTTGTCATCTGCTTGTAATTCAGATAATTTTTCCACTTTTTTTGAAGGTTGTGACATTCCCGGCCCATTCTCAGAAGTAGAGGTTTCTTTCGAGCCCTGTTCCCCTTGGAATCTTCTGAAAATTGAACGAAAAGCATCATCTGGAGGTACTCTGAAATCATTTTCATATTTTTCAAAAGCCTCTTCTACCTTTGCTGGATCAGCATTTGGAATTTGTTCCAATACCTGCTTAACAAATGGTTCATATCGAGGATTCATTGCGCTCACCATCGTGCTTTTTGTTATCTCTCTTGCACAATGGCAAGGTTTCAGGCTCTCGTGCGATTTGGTTTAGACTATACACTCCTTTACCTCCAAGGGCTCATGCTCAAGTCGGAGGTTATTGAAGAATGTGGAAGGCTTATGCAGGATTTACTCTCAAACCTTCTTTCAAAAGAACATCTGGTAAATACATCGAACCAGAGGAATAGGACCCTTGTCTTCTTGTATCGTTGCTCATGTGAACATTTTTACTGAATGCCTTCGCTAAATTTCCACTCAGTCCCGCTTGCTTTAATGCCCCGATTACCGTTCCATTTTCAACTTTCAATATTGCCGAGGAAGTTACTGAAAAATCTCCACTTGTTGGATTCGCAGTATGGGCCCCCATTACGCTATGGACTACATATCCGGAATCAATTGAAAGAATGAGGTCCTCCAAACTTTTTGTTCTATTTGAAGTTTTGAGAATCAAATTGCTGCATCCGACTGAAGGTGGTCCCTGGTAAGAACCTCTCACCGCAGAACCAGTTGTCTGGGCATGATCCACGCGACCCTCATCGACCATCTGTGCCGAATCTCTCACTGACCATAATGAGGAAATAAGATCACCATTTTCTACGAGTTTGTGTGACCTTGAAGGCACACCTTCAGCATCTCTTCCCGTTGATGAAATTCCACCTGTAAGAAGTCTATCATCGACAATAGATAAGTGATCATCAAGAACCTTTGAACCCATTTTTTCTGACCACAAAGATTCCTTTCTAGCCATTCTCTCACCCAATAAAGCAGAAGGAAAAACCATTGAAAATAATGGAGCAAGACCCTCAGATGTCATCAAAACTTCACAATCTGAAACATCTTGACCTTTGATTGGGTTTCGAGTGACTTCTGCCCAGTGTACTGCTTTGGAAACACACGGTTCGAAATCATGAATGAGAGATCTTGAGTATTCACCTTCGTATGAACTCGTTTGCTCACCGTTTTCATCAATCGTAACTTGAAGACTAAAACCATGAGAGGAACGCATTCCAGATTCTTCAATACCATTACTATTGACTAATACTCCCGCATGAACACCTGCTCCAATTCCGCCTCCTGTAACAACAGCCCTTGGATTGGCATTGTCCACCTCGCTAAGTATTTCATCAGCTTGTGTCATCACATCTTCAGGGCTTAATGATAACACCCTTTGGTCAAGTAAACCTTCAACACTTTTTGCTGAAACAAGTGAAGGTAATTCAAATCCATCAATGGCAGGGGATTTAGATGCTACATTGAGTGCCCTTTCGATGGCAAATTTAGCCGATTTAACATCTGCAAAATGAGCATATCCATACTTTCCTTGATCAAGAACTCTTACTCCGATTCCACCCGATCCTCCACCTGAAGCCATGGTAATTTTCCCACCTTCCAACTCCACTGAATGCCCATAACCTTGTTCAGCAACAATTTCCCATTGCTTTACTCCTAATTCGTCACAGAATTGAGCGACTTTAGAGGCTGATTCATGTAGGCGATTAATCGCATCGTCTGGAATCATCTCATCCCACCAATGCATCTTTTATTCGCATGAGAGGGCCACCATCACCTACAGGAACAGTCTGCCCTTTGCCACAGAAACCTGGAGATGCAAGTTTTGCATCCTTTGTCAACCCATCCACATTCTTCAAAATCTCAAGTGTAAGGCCTGATACGCTCACATCCTTTAGTGGAGAAGTCAGTTCACCATTCTCAATTAACCACGCTTCTTGTGCAGCAAACTGGAATGAACCCCTGCCCGTATCAACTTGACCGCCTCTTGAACCACATGCGTAAATGCCATGAGGAATATCTGCGATTAAGTCATCCAAATCATGATGATTTCCACCCAATACCATCGTATTTGACATACGAACGAGAGGATGATGCAATCCATCTTGTGCCCTTGCTCCTGCATTGGGTTCCAAATCAAAATAACCGGCAGTCTCTCTATGATTCAGATACTCATTCAAAACCCCGTTTTTAATGAGTAATTTTTTCTTCGTATCCAACCCTTCATCATCAATTGGATAAGCACCATAACCACCTCGCATAAGAGGATCATCGACTACCGTTATGAGTTCTGAGCCAATTTTTTGGCCAAGTTTACCTTCTAAACAAGAATCTCCTGCGGCCACTAAATCTGCTTCACATGGATGACCAAGGGCCTCATGGATGTAAACACCAGTCAAATCCCTATCCGCAACTAAGGGCATTCTACCTGAAGGGGCTCTTTTTGCACCCAATAGTCGAAGTGCAGAAACTCGACATGTCCTTCCCATCTCTCCCAAATCAACTGATTCCAATAAATCAAGCCCTCCTTCTCCTCCATGACGCATTCTATAGGAAACTACTTCCTTTTCATCACGGGCAGTAACCATGACATTTGTCATGATTCTCTGGAAAGACCAAGTGCGATCCATTCCTTCACTCGTCATTAATTCTGTATGAATATGTTCATCACTCCAACCGCATTGAACTGAAATAATGTTCTGATGGTCATTCGCTTCTTGGTGAACCTGATTCATCAATTCAATCCTTGTCTCTAATTGAATATCCCTTACATCTTTTTTTGGCTTCCAATGTAATTCATCTTCAATAATTGGAACTTCAGCGAGCGTGATAGATTTGTGACTTTTATCTCTTCTAGAGGCAACTGCGTTAGCAAGTCTGAAAGTTGGTTCAATCTGTTGAGGGATGGACTGGATGTCAGTTGTTGAATGTACGCCCCAAGATCCATTTGAAAGAATTCGAAGAGTTGCTGCAATCTCTTGCCCTGGAACAGCTCGATGTAAGGAACCATCTCTCAACGAAGCGGTTCCTGTTGAAAGAGATACTAATCGAACTTCGGCGTACGTTGCGCCCATCTCAAGTGCTGAATCGAGTGCTTTATTCACCTTTGATTTGTCAAGATTCCTTGAATCCACAGAGTTTGCTTTGGAAGGTGTTGCTGCCATGACCATGCAAAGACGAGGAAGAGGAAGGTCTTGAATGATTGGATAAATTATGACAAATCTGCTAAGTGAATTTGGCTCAAGTATGCGTAGGCATCCTTTGCTTCTTCGATACCACTGCGTTGTGAATCGCCAAGTTCGAATGCAGGACGTATATTCATGTCTTCAAAGTTTAAGCTCTCAAAAATAGTATCAAACTCGGGACTTTGTTTCTCACCGATATATGCAATCCAAGCTTCACCATCACCTTGTGTTATTCCGACCCTATCAAACGCGAGATTCATGTTTTGTGTTCCTGCTATTAATCGAATAAACTCCCCATCAATGGTTTGACTTCGCATGAGAGAGCGGTCTTGATTAAGAAACGCTTTATTTTTTGCAACCCATAATTGAGCGTCACTGACGACCGCAGTTGGTGCAAGCAAAACAAAATATTCTGAAGGTCTTTTTTCAAGCCAATTACCAACAAATTCACGAGGTTGTGAAATTTGTTCTACAAATTTGACTCGACGGATAGGGAACTCCGGTACGTCCATGATAATCGCAGTCCTTATGATTCAAGAAATATGCTCTTCACCTGGTAGCGGCTCATCATCAAATCTCGCTTTTTCAGTCAAATGGTTTATTTTGTAACTTTTTACTTGGTTAAGCAAATTCTCAACAATCTTAGGGCCCCAACCGCGAAGTGATTTGAGTTTAGAAAGCTGATTTTTACTCATGCTTAGTAACTGAGAGGGTTGTCTCACACCCATTGATGCTAACGTTCTCGCTCTTGCTCTTCCTATCCCTTTGAGTGAAACTAAATCCAATAAATCTGGTTTACAACCGGACCGAATTCTTTGACGCAGCAAATCTAATTCTCTTGATAATTCATCGATTGTTTCCTGATGATGACCTGCAAACACATCATCGATACGTAAAAGTTCTCTAGATGCATACAATAACCAAGTTGAGAGGTCAATTCGGTAATAGATATCTCCGGGTGAAACACCAAGCTTTTTCTCAATCGCTCTCAGTTCATCCTCTTCCATCCACATTTCTAGACACCAAGCAGATTTGACTTGTCCGAGGTGATTTTCTTCTAAGACAGCTTTGTCAAGATACTCGTCATTATGCAAACTCGATTTGAGACTTAATTCACTATCTGGAGATAAATCAGAAGATTTAGCCCACAGGGCAAAAAAATCAGGAGTTCTCGTCACCAAATGCGTTAACCCAAATGTCGTAACAGCCTCAATACCCCTTACTCTTCTTCTCACCGCTCTTCTCATACCTTGTAACAAAATTGATGCAGATAACGGATCAATGTATAATGTAGAAACCCTGATACCAATATCTGTTGCTTTGTACTTTGTTCCTATGTGAATGGTTCGAGGTTGGCTACTTTGGATTAATTCTCGGTAAGCACTCGCCTTGCTAAACCCAAATTGTGCTTCGGTAGAACGTGATGGCTTAGACAATGATACACCAACAGAGCTTTTTGCCGCCAGAGCCCATTCTGGTATTTCATCATCCCATTCTTCAACCGAATCAGTTTCATTTCTAATTTTTTCATCGACTCCTGTTGAGCGGATGAACCTTTGATCGACGAGCCAATTTAGCATTTCATCAATTTGCTCGCTTAATGCAATATCTCCATAACTTTGACCTAAAAATGTTGAAGAAAAGAATAAACCAATCTCTTTTCTGGTTTCAAGCCCACCATTAGCAATCATTGAGAGTAGGTGAAATCTAAGTGCTGGTTCATGTGATAATTTAGAGACTACTTCTTCAACATCCCCATGGATATATCTCTCAGATAACTCATCTGCGTGTTCAAACTGATCATTTCCTTTGGCAAGAATCCATGCTTCCCCGGTTTTGTCATATTGTGGCCTACCTGCTCGACCCATCATTTGTCTGACCTCCATCACGGGTAGAGGTCTCATGAATCCACCATCCCAGCGCTTAACATCTCTAACAAGTACTCTTTGAGCAGGCAAATTTACGCCTGCTGCGAGAGTTGGCGTTGCAATTAATGCCAAAATTTTCCGTTGCCTGAACCCATCTTCAATTAATTTCCTCTGAAAACTTGTCAATCCTGCATGGTGAAATGCCACCCCTCCTTTGATGACACTCGCAAGCTCATCGCCCATTGATGAAGAAGCATTGGACTTTATTTTTTCACTGATTTTTTTGGCTTCATCTAGCAGATTTAGATCTTTTTTGATGAAAAACTTATTCAATCTTTCAGAGAGTTTTTTGGCTTCAGATTGTGCACTTTTTCTGGTGCCTACAAAAATAAGTAATTGACCGCTGGATTCAATTGTATCCTTGAGCACTGCCCATGAAGGAGAACTTTTTGGCCCACTAAGCGTACGCGGTGGTTTGAGATGAGAGTTATTGTTTTGAGATTGAACTAATCTGGGTTCGACCTCAAGTTGAGCCATAGTTGCATATTCTAAATCGATTGGACGCCAATCCGATTCGATTAATTCCGCATCCAACCAATTCGCCAATGCTTTTGCATTCCCGACAGTAGCTGATAAGGCTACAATCTGGGGTTTGTTTGGGAGTTGAAGGATTCTTGTCATATTGATTTCTAATGTTGGACCTCTTGATACATCATTCAAGAGATGAAATTCATCTGCGATTACGATAGACACATTTGCTAGAAAGGAGTTATTTGTTCGAATCATCGAATCTAACTTTTCAGAAGTACATACCATAATATCTGAACGATGAATCCCATAGCCTTCTTCACCAGCATCTCCAACACCTAAAGAAACACGGATGCCAAGTTTCTCTGACAGTGCTGTTAAATCCTCATATTTTTCTCTCGCAAGTGCCTTGAGCGGCACTATGTAGATCGCTTGGGTTCCTGGCTTCATCACAATGATCTGTTTGATGATCGATAAATACGCCAATAGGCTTTTTCCGCTTGCTGTTGGAATGCAAATTAATCCATTTTGGCCTTTCATTAGGGGCTCTAAAGCCTCTTTTTGAGGAGGGAAAAAATGACTTATGCCCCATTCTGATTGTAAAAATTCAGCTACTTCGCCTGGGAAGTTATTTGACTTGAGCATTGAAACAACCCCCTCCATGTATTGAGTGAATTGGCAACAGTCCAAAAATCAATGCTTTTGAGCCGACACCCATAAGGAGTCATTACCATTGTCCTCCCACATGGGAGAAGACCAAGACGCTGTCGATGAAAGACTTTCAGTGTTTGAAGATGAACCAGATTTGAACGATTGGTTTGAGGTTATTTGCGGTGCTGCAATGGCAATGATCGGTATTTTTCAACTCATGTCTCCAGGGAATTTAATCAATCCTGAGGTGATGAGGTGGTTTGCGGCTGCGGTCATTTGTGCTGGTGCTGCATGGGCTGGTCATGGATTAAAAGACATGGCAGTAAAAGAAGTAAGGCGATCCATTGTTATGTTGGAGATGGGTACAAAACAAGGAAGCGTTGACTACGGATTGATTCGAGACGTTATTTTACATCCAAATGCATACAAGGATTTCTTGCTCAAAGAGTATGAAAAAGCATTTGATGATGGCGTAATCACGGATGAAGAATTAGACGAACTAAAGGCATTCCAAATAGCCCTTGGCATCTCGGATAAGGAGGCCGCAGAAATGGCACTTAATGCCGCGATTAAATCTGCATTAAAAGATGGAAAGGTTGATTCCAAGGAAGCAGAAATGATAGAGAAGGCTGCCCAAGGTGCAGGTATAGATGATGATGGAATCTCAAAACTACACGATGCTCTTGCTGATGGGGAGTTGGATGAGGAGGATAAAAAACTCCTCGAGAAACTCATTGAAGAATCGGCGTAATCACTTTCTTCGGTGTAACATGTAAGCATATCCACACATGAACATCGCAAAGCACCATACTACTCCGTTCAGAGGGATGATGCCATCTGGCGACTGGGTTAATTGTAAGGCATATTTGGAAATCACTAAATCACCTTTATTTTGATAACTAAACTCAAGTTCCTTCTTTGCACAATCACAAAACGACAACTGTAAGTTATCTGGATATAACAACCGAACAAGCTCTTGCCACTTTGAAGCCTCTATTTGCTTAGGTTGCGTTGACCAAACTTGTGCATCGAATGGACCGGCAGTTCCAATAGAACCTACCATCTCATCTTTGATTTGAATCATGTGAGAAGATGGTTTCGATTCAGAAATGAGCATCACTTCAATGATACGGAAATCCAAAATAAGAATCCTTGAAGCTTCGATAATGAAGGATATAATCTCGGTTTCAACTAAATCATAATCTAGGACAATGTCTTTTGATTCAAGGAAAGAAAAGACGTAAGCCTCGATATCAAAATTGACCAACTGAGGCGAAACATAAGCAAATTTTCCATCCGATAAGATGTGATAACGATCGATATTTAGAATCAAATTCATTTGCATTCCTTTTGAAAAGCCCAAGGTCTCGTCATCAAGACTGTCGCCTATGTCATCAATTGTCATATGATGTTCCCAAATGTCTTCAATTCTGTTCTCAAGCCATACATCGAAAGAGAAGGACTCATCATGANTCTCTTGAATCACTTTCACAACGGGGTGCAAAAGNCCGGAAACAATGAGTAATGACAAGCCAATCGTCAAAATCCATTTCTCATTTTTCCTTAGCTCGTTTTCTTTGAAGGAAAAAAGCAAAAAAACGAACACTCCGAGGCTTAAAACCAGTAATATCTCGTCGAAATATCCAACACTCACATCAATCGTTTCCTCTATATCTCCAGAAGTGATGATCGAACGATAATTGGTNTCTTGGGAAAAAAAATCTCCAGTTGAACCAATATCGCCTTCAAGAATTTGGGTACCAATCCAATTGTAAGTTTGGAAGCGATTTTCCACTCCTTTCAAACATAGTTCGGTCTCTCCAGAAGGAATGTCCCTCCATGTGGAAGTAATTCGAGTACCTCCGTCTACAATCGTTATTTCATCTTCAGGATAAGGAGCAATATTCCCATTCGATTTTTTCAATTCCCAGCGACGTGGGAGTTGTTCGATCTGGTCTGGGACTTCGTCCCATTGTGTGAAAACTTTCAAAATTTCATGNTCGGTCAAAGTAACTGACCAACAATCGACATCATCAAAGACCAATGCTCCAAGATGCTCTGTATCAATATCTGTTGGTTTGGGAGATGATTCGGATGAGGGTTCATCTTGATTTGCAGATTCGACATCGGCAGACCATTCAACTTCAAACTGCAGNTAAGATGCTNCTTGTAAATCNAATTCCCAGTTTCCNGGAGTGTCTATCTCAAACATGAGGATTAATTTGACTTGTTCTTCTGGATAAAGAATATCATTACCTGTTTCAAANTCCANGTCATTTATTCTATAGACTTCATTTGTCAAGATATTATAGTCGGCTTCTTCTTGGTAATTTGCCGAATTNCCACCTGCATTTACTTCAATGACTATTTCAGGTTGCCAATCTCCTTGNTCGGCTGCTTCCATATGAAAATCGACTTGAAGGAAGTGTATNTTATGAGAAAGAATNGCTAAATCTGTTTGTTTGGGGTTCATTTCAAATTCAAAAAGTAATGAAACAGGNTTGAGAGGAGAGGCTTGGTTTATCGTTCCTGTGAGGGTTTCTTGACCAGAGAATTCATCTGATAAATAACAATCATCCAATGATTCACACATGAGGTACATCGTGGTAAATTCCGAATTATCTGTTAAATTAGCAGAAACATTCCATCCGATCGTTGAGATGGCAAAAATCACAAAAACAAGCCATCGCACAACCATTTGTATAAACTAATGGTTCATGAGTTCTGTGGGATTCTGTGAACGTCAACAAGTGTTTTCTTACAGTGTCGGCATGCATATCTCCCGTTACTTCTTCTTTGTCGTAGATACACTGTATTACAAGAATGGCAAGTCCAATTCCATTCATATTTTTTTGAACGAAGATAGGTTGTGAAATATTTTCCAAGACCCTTGCTTGTCTTNTCTGGCCAGCATGNTTCTATTTTTCGAAANTCCTTATCATGACGAATATAGCCACAGGCATGAATTAATTCGTGGTACATCACCCAGACTCCATAAGATCTCCAACTCGTCTCAAGCAATTCCGGATGAAGAGANATCTCTCCTACCTCATCAGGCGTTCCATAAACTGGCATCCCTACCTTCCATTTTGTTGAACCATGGCGTATAGTGGCAGACCGTTTGAGAACAGTTAACGGAATCAAATCAATACTCGCAAGCATATTGCTATTGACAATACCTAATCCAAAGAGAACTTGACTCGCAATATTTCGAAAACCCTCAAGTTGAAGAAGTTGCTCAGGCGTGGGTTTTGCCATTCTTTAGGACCACCGATGATATGCTGGATGACCTTCCTTAACAGCAACAAACATACCTTCTCCTGAAGCACAAAGTTTGTCGCCGTCATGTAAATGAATTTCTACTTTTACGCGGTCATCCAATAATTCTACTACCTTTGAGGTGATCTCAAGAGGGTTATTTATTGGAGTTGGGCGTCTTAATTTAATTGAGTAATTTGCGGTAACTGTACAAGGTGGCTCTGAATGATTTGCTTGCTTCATCAGTGCAATGGCTGCAGTCCAGTTCCCATGGCAATCCAACAAAGTTCCTATGATTCCCCCACAAAGCATGCCTGGGAATGCCTGATGATGTGACTGTGGATGAAAAATTGCNTTGAGGCCATCGTCGTGGATATGTGAATCAATTTGTAATCCTTTTTCATTGGCAGGTCCNCACCCGAAACAAATAGAATGNGGGGCATACTTACGTTGAACGCCTGTCTCCATACNTTCCGAAAAACACCATCGGACATAGCCTTGTCGCCATCACATTATTGGATGTGCAGATTTTGGGAGTGAGNCATGGGTGGCTCAAAGAAAGTAAGAGTTGCACATGAGTTGCCCACTGACCGAAGGAAAATCATCAAAAAAGCCTTGGAAGAACACGAATCTGAAGCTCGACATGACTGGGACAGAGAAAATGAATGGAAACCTGTAAAGTTCTTCCGTAAGACTGTGAAACCTGGGCAATCAAGAACCGTCCACTTACCGCTGNTGGATGTATCTTTGGGAGATAAATGGCCAATNCCAATTACAATTATTCATGGCACCAGACCAGGACCNGTTGTCACGATTGTTGGNNCTTTGCATGGTGATGAACTTACNGGAACNAGCGCCTGTACAAATCTTCTTTCTCCTAAATTTCTCGACACATCTGGACCACTNGACCCTCAAGGAGTAGCAGGCACTATTCGGATAGCTCCACTTATTAATCTGCCAGGATATAGGGAAAAATCAAGATATTTTCCAGATGGAAGAGACATAAACAGAAACTTCACGGGTCGNCCCTCTGGTTCNACCACGAGCAGAGTTGCGCATCAAGTATGGAAACATCTGATAAAAGACACAGATGTAATTGTGGACTTACATGCAGCNGCTAAGGGAAGATCGAACATGCCACAAATCCGAGCAGACCTCTCACATCCTGAATCAAATCTTCTGGCAAAAGCCTTTGGNATTGAACTCATTTTAGATAGCAGGCCTCCCAAAGGAAGCCTCCGAGGCGAGGCGAATAAAGTAGGAATTGCAGCGGTGACATATGAAGGAGGAGGAGCGGATTTTTTAGACAATCAAGCCGTAAATGTTGCTGTTCACGGTTGTCTAAACGTCCTCAAGAAGCTAAAAGTTATTCCAGGAAACCCAATCAGGCCACCATTTCGTCTCAATGCAGGAGGATCAAAATGGCTGAGAGCGGGCGAGGGAGGCCTGTTAGACCTATTTGTTGAACCAGGNAGTGTTGTGCAAAAAGGAGATGTTGTTGCAGTAATTTCAGACCCTGCAAGCCCGGGTTTAATCGTAGATATTGTTGCTCCAGAGGATGGCCTAATGATTTGTACAGCAACAAATCCTTTCACTACGGCAGGAATGCCAGTGGCGCATTTTCTTGCTGTTTCAAAACATATTGAACTATTGAAAACAAAGCTCGATGATCAGAATAAACTCATCATTCAAGGAAGCGATAATGAGCCAATCTGGAGAGATATTGAAGAGGTAGATGAACTCAATTTAGAAGGAGAATGGTCTGGTGGAAATGTTGATGCTGAATGGCAATCTATCAATGAAGAGATTAATGAGCACTCAGGAGAGGCTTCTTCCGTAAAATGAATCAATGGCTGCAATAACTTCTTCACGTTCCATCAATCTTCTTTGACTTTTTGCAACTTCAAATAACTGGTCCACTAGATTATCTTCAACTTCATACCCATTTGATTCAAGCCACCAAACTATATTTGAGCGACCTGCCATATGACCAATTCTAATTTTTTGTTTGAGCCCAAAATCACCAGCTGGAACACCCGAATATACTCTATCTGCCAACCAATCATCTCCCTTCTTCATCGCTTTAATTACGGCTGATGCATGTACTCCAGTACCGGTTTCAAAAGCATCTTCACCAAATACAGGATAATTCCTTGGCAGTGGTACTTCGATGTATTCATTTGCCTTCTGCATATATTCATCCAATAAAGTAAGGTCTTGATTGATTGCGCCCATGAGAGATAAATTCACGAGAGTTTGGTCGAGTGGAGCATTTCCTGCTCTCTCTCCAACTCCAAGTGCAGTGCCATGAATCACGTCAGCCCCTGATTCTACAGCAGCGATGTTGTTTGCGACCCCTAGGCCTCTATCTTGGTGGCCATGCCAATTTACCTCAATTTCTCTTCGTTGAAAACCTGCATCTTTAATCACTTCTTCATCAATAAATGACATCAATTGCTTTACTCCGTTCGGAGTGACATGTCCACAAGTATCACAAACACAAATACGTCGCACTCCTAATTCCATTGCCCTTTGGTAAATCATTTTGATATCATCAGGATTCGATCGAGTTGTGTCCTCGGTTACAAACATGACCGGTATGTCATGATCAACCGCAAAAGTGACAGCATTTTCCATTGTTTTCATGAGTTTTTCCATCGTCCAACCCTCTGCATACTGACGAATTGGACTTGTACCCAAGAAAGCACTCGCTTGAATTTCAATTCCATATTTTGATTGTAAATCCACTAATGGTTCAATGTCAACTTGTAAAGTTCTCACTGCACAACCTGGCCTAATATTGTAATCATTTTCAGTGATATGTTTGAGCATTGCATCGATGTGCTCCAAATGAAAAGGACCTGCGCCCGGTAAACCCAAATCCACTTTTTGGATTCCAAGTTTCTCCATATAATCTAATAATTCTAACTTTTGTTCAATGGTGGGATTCCTAGCACTGGGGCTTTGCAAACCATCCCTTAGTGTTTCATCATCGAACCATATGCCATGAGGGTGATTTTGATGGTCACGATGGTACTCATAATCAACGGAGTTCCAATCATAAATCAAGTTTGAATCATCCATAGTCTCACCCGGGCTATTCTAGACAACCCCTTCAAGGGTTTGAACCTCACGCTTTGGAAATCATTCTTCTTCGTGCGATTCCGGACCTGTAGCGTCCTGTTCACTATTCATCAATTCTGCGGGAAGCCTTGAAGAAAATATTAACTCGTCAGTAAAACCAGATTTGTCATTATTCCTTAATTCCATGACCCTCGTACCTCTAGTTGATTTGCCAGAGGTTTCCTTGGTTTGAGAGACCATCAATCGAATCATCATTCCTTTTTTGGTTAGCAAGAACAAATTATCATTCATGTCTGGGATCATTCGGACACTAATGATCTCATCATGATGGATTTCGTCTAGCTTCATTGTTCTGACTCCTTTTGCACCAGGCCGAGTTTTCCTGTAACCGTCAGTGATTTGCTTCACAATACCTTCTTCATCATATTTTGGATTGCCATCCGAATCTATATCTGGCATTCTTCCACCAGTTCCGATTCTACTTCGTTTTGCCATTCCATATTTCGATATAGTGAGAATCTGTGTGTCAGCATTGGCTATTGAAATCATCCCAACAACCTCACCACCACCACCGTTGATACTTCCTTTTTTGGTTCCTACTTTAATGCCGTAAACCCCTCCAGATACTCGACCAGAGGCTCTTATATCGGAGCAACTGAAACGGCTTGCATAACCTGTGCTTGAAATCATAACTACGCTATCATCGTCTGTGGATAATCGTACATTGATCAACGCATCATCGGGTAACTTAAAGCGAAGAGCATATTTTCCATTCCGATTGATTTTGACATATTGAGACAAATCTGTTTTCTTAATCAAACCTAATTTCGTCGCAAATAGCAGGAAATAACCTGAAGGAGGACGTTTCTCACCTTCTTCAAGATCAATGTCAATGCATTTTTCTCTTACTTCATCGACCAATGATTTCGACAGAGGCAATATTGTCACAATATCTTCTCCTTCCTGTAGTGAGCCAAGTAAATTCTTGATATGCGTACCGCGACTATGTCGACTTCCAATTGGCGTTTCCCACGCTCTTAAACCATACACTCGGCCCATGTTGGTGAAGATTAGTAGTCGGTCTTTGCTAAAGCAAGTTACAATCGATTGAGGAGAATCTTCTTCTTTGGTAGATACTCCTTTGAGGCCTTTTCCACCGCGATTTTGTAGTTTAAATGTTTCAACTGGTACGTGTCGGATATAGTTATCTTGAGTTAATGTAATGGCAATAGCCCGCTCCTCAACAAGGTCCTCTCTATCCATTGATAGCGGCATTGCATCGACATAAGTTCGGCGTTCATCCCCGTGTCTATCCACCATCTCAGTTAATTCTTGAATGAGAATATCTAATCTTCTTGTATGCGATGAAAGAATATCATTTAAATCGGTGATTTTACCTTGCAGTTCATCGAATTCATCACTTACTTTCTTCACATCAATTTGGCTTAATTGGTATAGCCTGCGCTCTGCTATTGCTTTGGCTTGTTCAGTTGTGAAGGAAAATGATTCAATGCCTGAGAGTGTCACATCTCCGCGCAGAATTGACTCAAAATGATCACGGCTTGTGCTCATCTTCCCTGCTGCCAGCACATCGTCAATTCGGTCTTGTGCTTTTACAAGACCTTCAAGGATGTGGGCGCGTCTTTCCGCCTTGGCCAAATCGAACATAGCCCTTCTAGAAATGATGTTTTCTCGGTGTGTGGTGTGTGTATGTAACATCACAGGAAGGGTGAGAAGAACTGGTTTACCATCCAATATTCCCATCATATTTGCAGAATAAGATTCTTGTAAGCGGCTTGATTTGAAAAGTTGATTGAGGACAGCGTGAGGATCGGCATTATTTTTTACTTCTATAACAACCCTGATTCCTTCTTTTGATGATTCGTCACGTATATCTCTGATACCAACAATCGTTCCTTTATTGACCAATTCTGCAATGTGGATTAACATATCTGCTTTTTTGACTTGATATGGAATCTCATGAATGATGATCCTCTTACCATTTTCATCATCAAGTACATCACACTTGGAACGAATATGAAATCGGCCTTTTCCCTCTCGATACATGCTTTCAATGCCTTCAATTCCGTGAATTGATGCCCCGGTTGGGAAATCAGGCCCCTGGAGATGCTCCATATATTCTGAAATTTGTACTTCTGGCATAGAACCGTTCGTTTCTTGATCTAACATTTTCTGAACGTGTAGCTTCACAGCATCAGCAACCTCGTTNAGATTGTGCGGGGGNATTTTAGTGGCCATCCCAACAGCAATCCCATCGCTACCATTAAGCAATAAATTTGGAAGNCGTGATGGCAATACNCTCGGTTCCATTTCAGAATCATCAAAATTAGGTTCAAAATCAACCGTGTCTTTGTCTATATCTGCGAGCATATGTTTTGATATTCGATCAAGACGACTTTCTGTATATCTCATTGCTGCAGGAGGATCTCCATCAATAGAACCAAAATTACCTTGACCATCAATAAGCGGATAGCGTAACGAAAAGTCCTGAGCCATTCGAACCATTGTATCATAAATCGACTGATCGCCATGCGGGTGGTATTTACCCATTACTTCACCTACCGAACGGGCGGATTTACTGAATTTCTTTTCAGAGGTATGTCCACCTTCATGCATTCCGTAAAGCACTCGCCTGTGTACTGGTTTGAGACCATCTCTGGCATCTGGGAGAGCTCTCCCNATAATCACAGACATCGCATAATTGATGTAAGAAGATTTCATTTCCTCNGTAATTGTGTGATTGAGTACAANNTCGTTTGATTCAACATTTCCTTNATCGATCTCTTCATTTTCTTCAGATGTCAAGATTTGTCACCTCCTTAGCATATTTTTCGATAAATGCCCTTCTTTCAGGAACATCCTCTCCCATCAAAGTTTCAAACAATTGGTCGGAGATTTCCGCGTCTTCTATGGTTACCTTGAGTATGGTCCTTGTTTCAGGGTCCATGGTTGTAGACCATAATTGCTCTGGGTTCATTTCACCAAGACCTTTGTAACGCTGNACCCCNATGGAGGCATTTTCATTCCCTGCTTTCAAATCTTCAATAATCGNATCTCGCTCTTCATCAGAATAGGCATATTTATTCACCCTTCCTTTGGATAATTGATAAAGTGGAGGTTGAGCGATAAACACATTACCNTTTATGATAGCAGGACGCATGAAACGCCACAAAAAAGTAAGCATCAGGGTACGAATATGGGCTCCGTCTACATCGGCATCCGTCATCAAAATNATTTTTTGATATCTTAATTTTTCAACATCGAAGGCTCCCTCTTGATCAGGGTCATTTCCAACACCTGCACCCAATGCTCGGATGATTGTTTGAATCTCTTGATTTTGGAAAACTTTGACAAGATTATGTCGTTGTCTTTCAACGTTGAGAATTTTCCCNCTAAGCGGCAATATTGCTTGTATCCTACGATCNCTTCCTGTTTTTGCCGAACCACCTGCAGAATCTCCTTCAACAAGATAAACCTCGCATTCAGAGGGATCTCTCGATTGACAATCTGCCAACTTTCCAGGCAAACCCCCTCCCTCAAGCACTCCCTTTCTGCGAGTCAAATCTCGTGCTTTTCTTGCAGCTTCTCGTGCCTTTGAAGCCAATAATGCTTTATCGACAATTAATTTTGCTGTCGAGGGGTTTTCCTCAAAAAACTCTCCTAATTTCTCATAAACAACTTTCTGAACAATACCTGAGACCTCGCTGCTAACCAATTTATCTTTGGTTTGTGACGAAAATGAAGGGTCTGGATGTTTGACACTCACGATAGCNGCTAAACCCTCTCTTACATCTTCTCCAGATAGTCCGTCGGATTTCAAAAGTTTCTTTCTTTTTGCATAAGTATTCACACAACTGGTAAGTGCAGTTCTGAGCCCAGAAAGATGCGTACCGCCGTCTCGGTTNCGAATAATATTCGTGTAGCACATTATTGATTCAGAAAAAGCATCAGACCATTGCAATGCTAAGTCTACCGAAACCTCTCCCTTTTCTGACATAGCGGTTCCTGAAATCTGAATAACATCTTCGTGCAATGCGGTTTTCCTGTGATTGATTTGCTTGACGAATTCACTGATTCCTCCTTCATAGAAATGCGTTGATTCGTGGCTCTCTTCGCCCCTTTCATCCGAAATTATGATATTCAAACCTGCATTCAAAAAAGAGGTTTCTTTCATACGTGAGTCGATAGTATCAAAATCAAATTCGATAATATCTGAAAATATAGTCAAATCTGGTTTGAAACGGATAAGCGTTCCTGTTTCATCCGAGGTNCCNATTTCTTCAAGGGCTTTTACTGGNACTCCTGCCTCAAACTTTTGGAAGTAAATTCTTTGGTTACGATGGATGGTTACCTCCATCCATTCAGATACAGCATTGACCGCTGAAACTCCCACTCCGTGCAAACCCCCGGACACTTTATACGAACTATTGTCAAACTTTCCGCCTGCGTGTAATTTTGTCATGATGACTTCGGCGGCAGAAATGCCGTACTTCTCGTGGATAGCCACTGGTATGCCTCGTCCATAATCGCGGACAGATAAGGAATTATCTTCATGCAAGTACACTTTGATTTCTGACGTATGTCCAGCAAGATGCTCGTCCACNGAATTGTCTACTACNTCCCAAATACAATGATGCAAGGCAGTTCCGTCATGAGGATCTCCTAGGTACATCCCCGGCCTTTTTCGGACGGCTTCCAGACCTTCCAAAACCTGTATGCTCTCAGCGCCATAATTCTCTGTCATCTATCCCATCTCTGATTAATGATACCGTGCTTCGCCTGCAATATTGAAGTGCGATTAAATGGAGCACTGCACCATAAAATANTGTTACCATGTAAGGTTATTGAACCCTTTGGATTTTTTAAAGAAAATACGTCTATTTTTAGGCATTCGTTCTATAAAGAGGGCATGAAACTATTCTTCCGCAATTGTTAATGAAGAAGTATAAGTCGCCCGACTCATGTCAGAGACTCAGATATGTGTATCTCTTGATGGGACCACCCTCCAAAGCATCACAGATGAAGCTGTAAGAGCCAATCTTGCAGGCGCAGATTTTATAGAAGTGAGATTCGATAAGATGTATCTTGTCCAACCCGACCTTTCAAATTTTGATGAAGAAGAAGGAGAGACTCCCNCTCTACCTCCAATTGATNAATGGGAAAGAAAAAAGGTTGATGACATCGTACCTAAGGAACTTATTGATTCAATTCTTATCGGGATGCCCCTCCCCGTCGTATTCACCATCAGAAGCCAAAATGAGCAAGGCTTCTTCCCTGGTAGTGAAGAAGAACGGATTGAGATTTTATCAATGGCTATCGATGCCAAGGTAGCCTGGATCGATTTGGAACTGAATATATCTGAAAAACAAAGAAAAGAACTTGTAGACAAGGCCAATGAAAACGGTGTAAAAATTATTGCAAGTGAACATAACCATGATGGCATGCCATCTGACCAAGACATCATTCAATTAGTTGAAGAAAATCAATCNAAGGGGAATATTGTCAAGTTTTGTGGGCAGTGCACTAATCATCATGATGCGCTCCAAGTCGTAAATGCTGCATGGGAGTTGAAAAATAAAGAACTCAGTTACAGCATCATGGGATTGAGTAGCGGAGGCGATTGGGCTCGATTACATGCTCCTTTGTTTAATCAGAACATGGTATTCGCAACCATGCAAAATGAATTCCGTTTATCGGATAAAGGATTGATTAATGTTCGTGATTTAAGAGAAGCATGGACGCTTCTCGAATACTGATCATTCCTCTTGATCAGGCTTCTCCATATTTGGAATCATTGATTTTTCTGTTTTGATTTGTTCCAAGCCAGCAGCCATATATTTTCGATTAAGAAATAATGGCGTCAAAGTAATGACAAATAAAAACAACATACAAGTTATTGAAACAGTCCAATTTGGNAATATGGTGCCTCTCTCTTGTACGATAACCGTTACATCAGCAACTGTTGTAATATGAGACAACTCAGCATCTCGCGAATGGCTATTATCCCATGCATCCACAACAATATAAAATTGGTCATGATTCACTTCGCCCCATAATGTATTCCACACTTCAGGCGAATCTAAAGTTACGGAAAATGAAACATCAGTCATGTTCTCATATTGATGAGCATCTCGATATGTATCCCACCCCATGGGGTTGAANCTCCTCCATTCAGGAGGTATCTCTTCTAAAGTGTCAAAAGCGCGGAAGTAATCAAAGAAATGTTTATTCCTGTATTCTTCCTTATATCGTTCAAACTCAGTGCCTGTCATCAGGTAAATATCCGCCTCAGCATCAGTGTAATTTCCATTCTCAGTAAGTCCTTGAACAGAAACACAAATCGTGGTTTTATATTCATGTGATAGATTTACAATAAACGCACCAGCGCTATCATTACCAACCAGCATCGTTGCTTGTAGATTTTCTTTTAGGGGCTCAAGAACCCAAGCATCGTTATACATCATCCAAGACTCTTCAGGCCCTGTCGGTCTTTGGCTGATTTCAGTAGCTGAAATTTTCTCTCGATCGTCATCATCACCGTCATGGTCTCTTGAACTGGTTTTAGGTTCACCATCACCAGAGGCCTCCCAATCATACCACCAATCGGGCGCACTAGAAGGAGTGAGCGCATACCGACTTACTGTTTCATTCCAGCGTACTATCGGGATATCTCCTTGGCAATCTCCAGAATCTGCACTTGCATTTGGCGACAGTGACATCTGATTTATTGAAATCATGGTCATAAAAACGATAGAAATTACAACAAGACGTTGATTCAAAAATCTCACTCTCCGCTTAACTTACTCATCGAACCGAAAGGAATTATTTCCTTCTAAGTGGCCGCACGTATCCACTTTCATTACTTCGCCTCTCATCTTTTGAAAGAATTTTTGGTATTGGTGGAGCTATGTGTTGGTCCATACCCATGACTCCATTTTTGACCTCAACGCGCTCTACTTTATACACTTCTGCGGCCTCTTCGGCATCCTCTTCCTCCTCTGTGGGAGTGCGCATAACCATCCAACCCAAGATTAAGACTGCAATGATGAGTGCTAGAATCATCAGTGTATCACTACCGGCGCCACTAGAAATCCAAGAACTCCATTGTTCAGCAGAAAATTCTGAAAAGGATTTTTCTTTCTCTGTTTCTGGGACTATGACAAGAGAAAACGTCTCACTGACACAGACATTCATGCCATCGCATACCTGTAATTTAGCAAGATAGGTACCTGCCTCATCAAAAGTAATAGGAATTTTCACTCCATCTGGACCAGATGGAATGACCCAGTCATCATCTGAAATACCGTTACCATCCTCATCGACCAATATGTCAAAGTCCCACCTAACGGAGAGCATGCTTGAAACTTTTACTTGTTTATCATAGATCGACCCATCATCAATGTCTTGGTCTATCCAGTAAACATGGTTGGAATCTGATTCTTGGTCTGAAATATTTGCGCCGATTAAAACACCTTCACCTATGTAAATTATTTCAGGGAGGTCTATAGAATCTATTACAGGGGGATTATTTACCTCGATTTCAAAAGCAAATCTGGTTACATCTCCCGTTTCATATGCATCTCTTACCACCAACGTAACAGTGTATACTCCAGGCAGATCATAGTGATGCCAAGGCATGGGGTCATGTACCTCTGGCGAAGCATCGCCGAAATTCCAAGTGTAGGACACAATGCCATTCCAATCCTGATTTTCTCTGTCGATTGGAATATACTTATTTTCGAATGTAGCATCTCCATCCCTTGTCCCATAGGTATCAAAAAATAATCTGTTTCCAACTGCGGTGAAGGTTCGATTATTTTCGTTGAATGTATGAGTCCATTCGTCATACACTGTTAAATTTGAAACCGGAGTTGTTGACATTACAACTGTTCCGTTCAGCGATGCTTCTATTACTCTGAGTTTGATAATTGGTGTGGGATTAATCACAGTAATTGAAACATTGTTCTCTACACTCACTTCTCCTAGTTCATCACTTACAATCAATCTCACCCACTGCTTGCCCGGTTCAGAAAAATTGTAGTTCAACAATGATTTATTACTGGCATATCCATCCGAAAACAACCAATTGAATTCAAGGATACTCGAGTCAATTGTGCTGCCATCAGGATCGAAACTTTTACCTCCATTGAAGGTGTAAATTTGCCCCATTTCTCCAGACTGATACCTAAAGTCAATTTCTTGAGAGGTAGAACCATCAAGAACCTGAACTTCAAAATTGGCTAATGGCTTTTGGTTTACCACCACAATTTCAATGATTAAGAAATTTGAATCCCCATCATCATCTACGACGGTGAGATTAATGCTTTTCGCACCACTCGTAGACCATGAAGGAGCAGGATTCCTTGATGTGCTCGAAAGTTCAACAAACAAATCGTTTCGATCTACATCTTGACCATCCAAGTTGACCGGTTCAAAAAATTGCCAATCCCAACTGACAATTTCGCCATCTAAATCCTCAAAATAATCGGGTAAGTTCAGTGGAGTGTAAGTATATGTGTAAAGTACTCCTTTGTTCAAAGGAGATGGTGGACGGTTTTGAACATGTACCATCAGATCCTGATAGCCGTAGTTTATACCATCGAAAACTGTTAGATTAAGTAAATACGTGGTCAAATTTGTAGGACCATCGCTCCACATGTTTGAAATTGAATACAATCCAATGCCTTGAGTGATGTTTCCATCACCCCAATCCCATGTGAATTCTAAGTTATCGATTTCGACATTATCTGAGGTTAAGGATGCATCAAATAACACGTTTTGACCTGTGAGGATGTAGATTTCCGTGTCATAAATGACCCGGTTTACCCTGATGATTGGATTTGGACTAAGTTCATCGGTTATGTTGATTGAAAAATATTGAGGATTTGACCATGAACCTCCAGCGTCTCTAACTATTAGCGAAGCATTGTATATGCCCACTTCAAAATAGGACTTTTGTGGAATTTTTAACGAGGAAGTATTTCCATCCCCAAAATCCCAGAGATAACCTTCAGGGGTGGCGGCATAAGGCAAGGTATTATTTTGAGAAGATAGGCCCCAATAGTCAATTCCCGAACCAGTGAATTGAATGTCATACCACGTAAGAGTATTATTTGTAGACAACGTTCCATTCGCTGATGGAATCAGATTCGAGAGAGAGCCCACATCCGCTGTTACAGTTGAATTTTCAATTATTTCTCCAAGACTGTTTTTTAGGTACAATTGAATGGAATAAATGTCATCCTTTGGAGCTGTAAACCAAATAGAATTTGAGGAATCAATACCTCCTCCTGCTGTTACAACCATCGATTTTGAATCAACAAGCACATCTGCATCGTCAAAGACCTCTATTTCTACATCAAGAACCTCAGCGAAAGCGTTTGAATTCACGTTGTAACCAACCATTACAGTGTCTGACATTGAATTGTTATCTCGGTCGTAATAGAAATATTCTGAATCTAAACTCAAGGTTGCTGGTTCGACAATTCTCGATGCCTCAAGCATTACATCAGCAATAGGATATTCCCCACCTGCCCGAATCCTATCACCTATGTTAACATCGACGTTTATTGTCGATTCAAACAAAATTTCTAATTGACCACTTACTGAGTTAAGTGAAGAAATGGTTCCGATTTTGCGAGGAGGAGTTGAATCTAGAAAAACAAAATCTCCTTCCTTAACTTCGTAAGGAGTTAACGAATTCACGCGCAGAGTATCAGTTGAACCAGCAACGAACTCTCCATTGACAGAAGGGTTGGCTGTATTTTCTTGAATAAGGTGGTCCGTTGATGCACCTGCCCAATCTCCAGCACCACATGCGCCATAATTACAATCACTAAACAGTGGGTCATCTAACCATGTGATTACATGTACCTCCTCGACATCTCCTCCAAAATCTTGAACTACTGAGGTTCCAGTTAATCCCGAAGAGCTTATTTGAAAATCATTAACGGTATATCGTCCATCAGCAAGAGATTTAGATACTGTGATTCCTTTGAACCCCTCTACTTCTCCAGTCAAACGAAGGGAAAGGGGTACTGGTGAAGTACCACTGGACTCTATCTTGAAGACACGGAGCCCCCAACCTTCAGTCTCGTACCAGTCCGATGACCATGCATTGCTGCTCCAATCTGAATTAGATTCAGAAACTTGTACGCGGCAAAAAGCATTCCCTGAACAAACTGGTGTTAAATCCAGATTGGAAAGACCATATTTCTTCTGATCAGGTATACTGGTATCTACATCCAATGTGGCCGCAATAGTGAAATTTTTCCAAACATCTTCAAATGTAGTCCCCAGAACTCCGTTTGGGATTCCAGATATGGGATTCTGTGCTAGATTTTCAACACTTAATCCACCTCTGTCTTGATCGGCAACTAAGTTTCTAATCGCATTACCCCCACCAAGGTGATCTGCCAAATAGAGCATGAAAATGAAACCACTCCCATAATCTGCTGTATCTTCAGATTGGTCCCACCAACGAAGTGAGTCCGAAGCCCTCTGTGTCCAAGCATTGACGTGACCATACAAAGTGGAACTCCCTCCAAAGCACAGGTAAGCGGCCATATCTGCAGCACCTTCATCGATCCAGTTGTATTCCCCAGCATCGAGTGCATTGTGAAGTAAATGTTCAAATTCATGAGCTAAAATGACCTTAGACCAAGATAAGGGAGCATCATCTATGTCGATAAAAAACGATTCCCCCTGGAACCCTGGTTGAAAATATCCTCCAATTCCAAACGCACCGTCAATAGGATAAATGACGACTTCCACTTGGCAATTGCCATCGGTATCCGGAGGAGCAATACCCCGCCCATCGTTGTAATTTTTGCCAAAGTAATTCATCATCGTTGGATAAATGACTAAATCCCACTGTGTAGCCCAATCGTTCAAAACTGAAGCAGCAAGTGATTCTCCATCTTCAACAAGAAAAGCGACTGTTGATGTTGCTTTTTCTACATTGAATTGCTTTGGTGAGCCGACGTTAATGGTCTCGACATCTCCTTCTTGCCAAGGTGTGCAAGATCTTGCAGAAGATTTTGCATATTTGGCTTGATTTGATGGGCTTCCCGCATCAATCCATGATTGGACCATGTGAGCAGTCCCCGAATAAATCTGATCCTGAGTCTCTGGAATGACATATGGATGAGCGAGTGATAAATCGGCATCTCTAGGATCTCCGTACACACGGTCCATCTGATGGGTAGATGTTTCGATTTCTGCCGATGCAAGTTGGAGCACGGGAAGGATGAAAAATAAGGTCACTAGAAAAAATGAAGTTTGAGTTTTACCACGGTTCATTACAGAGTCCCCCTGAGTTAAATCCGGTATGAGTCACTGAGGTATTTAAGAGTCCGTTATTTCGGCATCAATGATGAGGTTTAATTTGAGACACCACATATCTGCAATCATCATTGTGATTTGTGTGATGCCTGCAGGAAATAGTATGTTGATTTCTCATGAATCTGAAATCCAAGATTCATTGATTTGCGAAACCATAGATTTTTTGAGTTTCAACGGAAGTTTAGCAAATCAAAGTGTCCATGAACAAGTAGACATGGGCCCGAGAACTCCAGGTAGTAATGGCAGTCACTCTCTCAGAATGTACTTACTTGACCACTTAAGAGGATGGGATTTGACTTTCCAAAATCATCAGTACAAAGAACTTAATATCACCAACGTCGAAGCAGTTTACAATTCGGGAATGGGAAACATTGTCGTGTTAATGGCTCATTACGATACGAGACAGTTGGCTGATTCCGTGTTATCAAACAATGAATCTCCCCCTGATGGCGCCAATGACGGAGCATCTGGAGTCGCAGCATTACTTGAACTCGGAAGAATTATTCCCGAACTCGGGCTAAATCATGAAATTCGATTGGTATTCACAGATGCTGAGGACCAAGGAAATCTGGATGAATCGAAGAATGTCACATCAATACCTTGGGCTACAGGTTCACAAAGATGGGTTGAAAATTTAAGCCAAACTGAAATTGATGGCATTTCTTCACTTATCGTGCTAGACATGATCGGTGATAAAGATCTTGATTTTGGAAAGACAATACCGGCTAATAACACTCTTTGGGACATCACACAACGACTCGCAAAACTCATGGGACTTGTTGAATCTGAGACCGATTGTGATGGAGAACTTGGCGAGCCTGTGTTCGATATATCTGATGTAAATTACATAACAGATGATCACGTACCACCTCATAATGTAGGGATTCCAGTAATGGATATCATCGATATCAGATACGGAAGCGAAGAGGTGCTATCTGGGCATTGGCACACCGAAAATGATACAATCGACAAAGTGAGTGCTGATAGTCTTGAAAAAGTTGGCAAACTCGTTGAATTGGGCCTTAGGCTCGGCATGTGGAGTGGAAGTAATTCAACATCAAACGATTCAAACTCTAATTCTAGCTTATCGTCGAATGATCCTATTTCTGATACATCAATTGAAAATGAAGAAAACACATATCGCCTGATGATTGGGTTATTTGTTTTCCTCTTCATTCTCATCTCAAGTCTTGCTGGGGCTTGGGTTATATTCGCGGAGAAACAAGGTGAAGTGTGAAATCCGCGCACGCATTGGACCTAGGTGAGGGGCGACATGTCTGAGGACAAAAAAAGGCGAATTGATGCCCTTCGTTCCAGAGTACGTTCAAAGCTTGCTGCATCAAAGAAAACCTCACGGAAATTACCAGAGCCGAGCGAAGAAGAAGAGATGGTTGTCAAGGTTGAGCCCCAAAAATTACTGGAAACCAATCTCCTCTTTGAAGAAGATGATAGTCTGAGAATCCGTCGTCTTGCCTCCACTTTGATACTCATTGGGTCTATTATGGGAATGATTACTGGAGGTCTGATTTTACAAGGTAATCCAAACGATTTGCTGACATCATCTGTGTTTAACACTGCGGACTCAATTACACTTATTGGTTCAGTGTTAGATGAAAACGGGACGGATTTAGAAAACGTTACCATAGAATTGATTGACCCAGAATCTGGAATAATTATTCAAGAGACTGTCACCGATCGATATGGGATGTTCTCTTTTCAAAACGTCATAGTAAAAAATTCTCTCATTAAAGCATCAAAAACAGGTCATATCACTGTCGAGCGCAGTTTCATACCTCATGAAGTGGGTTCAGATCCAATTACCTTGAACACTGGAGAAGGAGTGAGAGAAGAGGTTCAAGATCAAGAAAACACTGGCTGGACGTTAGAAAATGCTGTTTCTCTCTCAATTGTTATTGGTTTTGTCACCATCGTAGCATCATTAATCGGCATTCACGCTTCTGTAGAAGCCCGAAGAGGTTCTAAATATCGCCGCACCCAATACCTTGCAGGTTTCGCTATGTTCGGTAGAGGATTAATCATATTTGGACCAATATTGATCCTTGCAGGGATGGGACTATTGATGATAGCAAAAGAACATTTTGAAGACCAACAGGTGGATTAATGTATCTTATTTCGGTTGAAGGCGGTGATGGTTCTGGCAAAGGAGAAGCTGTGAGAATCCTTTCCGAAATAGCAAATGAGTTTCCGTTTCCCAATATCGCAGTCACACATGAGCCAAGAAGGCACTCCGAATTGGGTAAATTAGCCTTACAATCTGTGAAAGAGGGAAAAACAACACCCTTGAACGAAGCGGGATTATTTGCCGCTGATCGGCTCGACCATTCCCATACTTGGATCAAACCTAGATTACAAAAAGGAACTCTCGTAATTTCTGATAGAAACATACATTCATCCCTTGTGTACCAAGGTTATGTCGGCAAACTGGGGATAGAAAGGGTCGCTAAAATGAATGCGGCTGCATTGATTCCAGATCTGGTTTTTTGGATTGACTGCGACCCAAAAAAAGCAATGAAGAGAATTGAAACAGGAACTCTAAGAATGTCAAGTTCTGGAAAACAAGAATATTTTGAAACGACTGATATACAAAAGTTAGTAAGACAAGGGTTTTCAAAACTTTTCACTAAAAAGTTAAATGTTCCAAAACCATTTCACAAGTCCACTGTCGTAGGGCCAATACTCAATGAAGGTGGATTGGATGAATTAGAGCGTCAATTAAGAAATGAAATGAGGGGATTTTTTAACCGAAAACCAGCACCACTCAATTGTACCGTAGATGAAGTAGACATCCACTTACTAAAGTCGCTGGCAGGAGGAGTTTCAGCACAAAAGAGATTACCAGGTGGTCCACCAACAAATAGTTCACTCCTCGAAAATTGGCTTAAGGGAAAGACGCCGTCCGAATGGATGAGACTTGCAGAGGAGTGGTGGCCGGTAGACAGAGCAAAAACAGCAGATGTACCTCAGGTAGCCACCTCAAGGGCAGCATGGTCAGTAATTGGGACGTTATCGGTAATGGATACAACAGATGTCCCAACCCTTCATCGGAGGTTAGGACCCGCTCGAATGATTACTAAGAGGCACACACAGCGCATGGTTAGGTGGTTAGAAGAAGAAAGGTGGATTCACAAGCAACAAAACCATGTTCCATTCAGAGAAGCACAACTATTCAAGTTAAGAAATGAAAGATTAGGATATGGTAGGCTATGTCTTGCTTTATGGCCGCTAAGAAGTGAGTTCTCCACATGGAGGAGGCTGAATCCGGATGGGGACTGGAACAATGCTTTGCAAGAAATATCAGACAAGACAAAATCAGACAAACCTTCTGTTAATTTTTTGGAGAAATTGTCATCTGTATATCAACGTCTCGATATGCTTACGTCTGGACATGATGGCTGCCCTGTACCATCTAATTTTGAGGAATTAGCACTTTGGTGGGCAACGCCACCACCTCAAAATCACTCATCATGATCTTGGGCATGCGCAAATCTTGCCCCTCCTGGTAACCGCACCAAACTTGCATCTCCTGTGAATGCCTTTGGCCTTGCTGAGAATGAAGAACATAAATACAGTCCAATGATGAAACCAAAAGGTAAGCCTGTTACTAATCGCATAGTACTTGTTGACTCATATGATGTGAGTAATTGAAGAAAGCCGTCAACCACCAAGGGTACAATCGAGAAAAATGATAGGAGAAGGACACTTTGCCATCGCTTATTTTTTTGATATATTTTTGTGAGAGATGCATCTGGGAATATGGATAACATCGTATCTTTAATTGTCCATCGATTAAATCCCCTCAAATAAAACAATAACGAACCAATGACCAATCCAAAAAATATACCTATATCTCTAACGCATACTGGCATTTGATTTCCGTTTATTTCCCATGAACGTTCAAATTTTTGATGGCAATTAAAGTCCCCAAATGCATAAACAAAAGCAGCATAAGGATTGATTTCTGACCAAGAAAATAAACCATATTCTGATTGGTTATGTCCTATTTTGGCATCATCAGCATGATTTAAGTTACCCCAACTTTGACTTGTGACATAATCAAATGCATTGGCTCTACCAGAAAGCGGAGGGATGGTATTTTTCTCAACTGTGAGCGGAGCCACAAAGAAAGATGAGAGAAAAAAGAAAAAAATACCGAGAATGATGACTCCCACCTTCTTCTCTTTTTTACGGTCGAGCAATCCGTTAATCTCCATAAGTTATCGTAGAAACAATTGTCATATACGTTTTGTCATCGCAGCACATGGAGAGAGTGGGTTGGAAACGAAGCTTTTCAGCATCTCTCGTCCTTGGAGTATACATGGGTTTCATGATTTCCATACTTTTTTTCTGGATGGCAAATCAATCATTAAAATCTGCAGGCACAGCATGGGTTTACACGATAATTATCGGTACAATCGTACTTACTCCAATTCTTGCTAGAAGAGAAAGAAGAGTTTTAGCAAACCCAATGGATTTTTTAGCACTCATCCAAGATAGCATGAAACAATTTGATGAAGGCGTCAATCGATGGAGAGCGCTTTCTCATGTCAGAAATGCTGGAACATCAATTTCAATCAAGTTACGAAATTGTCAAAATCCTATGAAACTCGTTGAACATGGGTTACAATTTACAGATCAATGTCAGATTAAATTCAATACCCGAGATACAAATGAAGCGGCACTCAGAGCACATATTCTCAAATATTTGCATAATAGCATCAATACATCGAGAATTGTCAAAAAAAGTCATTCGATCACTGTTCGATTGCCTCATGAAATGGATAAAAAAGGTGTCATTATGCAAGCCATCATTTTTCTACCCATGTTATCTATTCTCGGTGCGTTTGCTTTTGATGAATTTGCACCAGGAAATATCTACGTTAGAATTGGGGGAATCATTGCTGGATTGTTCTTGGGCATAATGATAATCACAAATCGTGGAAGATAATTTCTATGCACAGCCTTACAAATGAGTACCTTTTTTCACCAATATGGACGAGATGGCGGAACTTGTGGCTCGTCTGCGCTCAGCAGGGGTCGAAATCACCGCTGAAATTGAAGATGTGATGCTTGAAACCCCAATCGGTGAATTTGTAGATCAAGGGATCAAAGCCTTTTATCACGACCGACCCGTCGTTTTTTTGAAGACCAAAGAAGGTGGCAGCAAGACAATTTCAGCACCTCATATGATTGTTACATTACTACACCAGATGGAACTTGGACCCCAACGGAATGTGGTAATCATCGGAGCCAAGGGTGGATATCTAGCCAGCCTTGTTTCAAAATTAATCGGCCAAGAAGGACAGGTATTAGTTTTCGATCCATCAAAAGATGTGATCGACTATGTAGAAAAAAGGACCGAAGCAATCACAAACATATCGTGCCATCTCATGAAGGATTTCTTCCGTGAACCTATTTCATTTGGATTTCCCCTACATAGAGTCCTAATCACTGGTCAAATCCCATTTATTCCAGATTGGATTCAATCAAAAATTGAAGAGGGAGGTTTCATCACAGCCCCGATTGGAGATGAATTTGAGCAAAACCTTACAAAATTTGAAAAGCAAAGTGGCGAATTATTAGAGACCTCTCTTGGCCCTGTAATGTTTGGACCTGTCAATATCAAAGATTCGGAGCCAGAACCTATTTCTGCAACAGAAATGGCTGATGTTCTTAACTCCTTGATTCGACCTCTCATTGAATATGAATTACTTGACAAATCTCAAATTGAATCAATACAACGCCTTGTCGAAGATTTGATGGGGACAAAAGATAACATGAATTATGCCTATTCAGACGATGATCATCCTATGCGAGAGCTGATTCAAGAGAATGAAGAAGTGTTTCATGAATTATGGTCAAAACTTGAATTTGTATTCGAGTCACACCTCTCTTCTCCCGGTGCTCCTGATGCTGTTTCTTACCGACAACACGAAGATTTCATTCCTTGAGGGATTTCATGGAATCTAAAAGTAAGTTGAAACGAGACCTGTTGAGTAAAGATATCCGCATAAAACGTAAAGCAGTAAGACAATTATTTGAACTCGAAGAGCCTTGGGTTCTTGAATTATTCAAAAAACTACTATCTGACAATGACATATGGTTCCAATCAAAAGCATTGAATGCTTACAAAAGGTATGCTGCTAACAAGGAGCATCTCCACGATCTTATCCAAACCAAGAATCAATCTTGTCAGCGGGTTGCTGCAGAATTATTACAAAAAATACCTGACGAATCTGCGGCTGAAATTTTAATAAAATCTAAAGATTCTCAAACTAAAAAAAATGCTGCAAAATGCTTAGTCCGTAAAGAAAAGTGGCGGCAATCCTTTCTGGAAGATGAATCACCAATCATTCGTGCAGTAGGTATTGAGCATGCTGAAAATGATGAAATATTAATTGAAACCCTTGATGACGAACATCCCCTCCCAGTGCTAAGTTCGATAAGTAAAATCAAGCTTAAAAATCTCAAAATCAAAGAACCTGAGATCAAGAGACTTCTAGAAAGAGATCATGAACGAATTACTGCCTCTATAAGTGACATAATCCTCGATTCTTTTCCTCATTTATTCCAACAATTAATCCAAAAATCCAATGAAAAAATTTTATCTGATATTGCAATAAAGATTCATGGAAATAAAGAATTTTATTTGAAAGTTAAGGAACATGCTCCACATTTGTTGCCACGAGTTCTCAGAAATCAAAATGAGATGAACGCTCTTGAATTCCGATTAAACTGTATCTTTGATGAAAATCTGGATCCCCTGATTCGAGCAAAATTAATCGAACAATTTCCACAAAAAAACCATCAATATTCAGCAAATCTTGAAGTTTTATCAACTCATGAAGACGATTTAATTCGCATAACAACAAATAACTTACTTGATTCATTTGAAACTACTTCGGGGTGAGGCTTTGAGTTCAGGAATCACTTTTTTGGCAGATGCTACTTCCCCATCATCGAGATATCTAAACATAGAAATCATCATTGCAGCCCCATTCACTGCGAAGAAACTGGTTATGAGGTTTCCAAGATGGGTTCCAGGTTCCTATTTTATGAGAGAACCTTTACAGTACGTAGACTCAATCAAGGTCACAGATGATAAAAAAACATCACTTCCTTGGAATAGAATCGACGTGGATGGATTGGAGATTCAAGTTGGAAAAGATTGCCAACAAATTTCGATTCAGTACAAAGTGTTGTGTTTTGAGATGACGGTTCGCTCAAATCATATGGATGAGTCTCACCTTCATTTGATGCCACCATTCACATGGTGGTTACCCGATGCGGGAATTGATTTACGAAGAATGGAAGAGACACATACTGTGAAATTATCCGTTCCAAAAGACTGGAGTATCTCTACTCAAATTCCTGGGAAAAATGGAGAATATTTCGCGGATGGAAGAGATGAATTATTGGATGGTATTATGGAAGCAAATCCGAACGATGAATTATCTTGGGTTGTAAATGGTTGCAACCATCGAATGAAATGGTGGGATGCGGGAGGATTCAAGATCGAAAAAGATAGATTAAATCTACTCATCGAAGATTTGACAAAAATTATCGAGGAACATCATGCATTATTTGGAATTCCTGAATGGAAGGATTACCTTACTGTTTTTCATTTTACAGAAAATAATCGAGGAGGGCTTGAGCACTTACGGAGCCAAACCTCTATGATGCCAAGAAAATGCCTTCAACAAGGTTATGAAGAAGATTATAACCAATTGCTGAGTTTATTTAGCCATGAATATTTACACCAATGGAATGTGAAAAGGCTCAAACCGAAAAAATTCATTCCCTATGACTTACAAAAAGAAGTACATACCGATTTATTATGGTGGTTCGAAGGTGGAACTTCTTGGCTTGGTGACATGATTTGTTTACGCAGTGGTGCTTGGGATTTTGAAGTTTGGTGCAAGGACTGGAAAAAGAAACTGGAAAGGCATTTCAGTGGAAACGGTATGCATAAAGAATCTCTTTGCGCCTCATCTCATGATGCATGGATTCACCTCTATCGTCCAAATCCATATGCAAGAGAATCTCGGATAAGTTATTACCTTGAGGGTGAATTGGTTTTGTTCTGCCTGGATGCTGAGTTAAGGTCTCGATCAAAAGGATTACACGGGGTTGATGACCTGATGGTTGAACTCTACAGGGAGCATGGAATCATAGGTCATAGAGATGGGATCGATTACAAGGATATTCGAGAAAAATTGACCTCTATGAAAGGGGGACGATTACTCGGAAAGTGGCTCGATCGTGCAGTTCAAGAACAGATACCTCCGGATCTTAACCGCGCTATGTCATTATTTGGCCTGAAACTCCACTCAAGTGAGGAAAAAAAGGTGGGTTGGTATGGTCTTAGAACTGTAAAAAAAGAAGGAAGAATCATGGTTAATTCATTCGAAGATGGTTCTCCAGCTAGAGCAGAACTTATGCCGCAAGACGAGATTATTGCAATAGATGGCGCACGGATTGTAGAAACTAAACAACTACAAGCCTATGCTAAGAATAACAATGGACGAAAAACTGAATTCATCATTGCGAGGCAAGGCGTAATTCAATCAAAGAGCATTCAAGTGTTAGAAAAACCACAAAACCCAACTGTTGTCAGCAATGATGGGAACAAACTTTGGAAAGGAACTATTGCTTCCAAAAAACTAACTTAAGTTCTCTATAGAATAAAATATTGGAGGTAAATCTCCAAAAAATACATGTTTGCTTGTTTTGGGAGGAAATAAATCGTTACTGAGTCCCATCTGAATGACTTCTTCCTTCGTAATCGACTCAGGTTTAGCATTAGGCCATGTCATAACTTGAATCCTCTCATCAACCAAATAGTCTATCAGAATTGCAGGTAAATATTTCAATCCCAACTTCTCTCCAATCCTAAATCTATGATGTCCATCAAGAATAACTTTTGAGTTAGCATCAACCAATAAGGGCTTATTATAGCCCCCCCATTTGATGGTCATTTGGTGAAGTTTTTGCTGATTTTTAGTCTTAGTTTCTTCATGAGGAAGTAATTCATGAATTGGAACCAACTTCACATCATCAGTCTCCCAAGTCATGTTTCGTGCTCCGNCCTTTCTGAGATAACTCTTTGCCANTTTTGCATGTGGAAGTTCTATGTCTGACCCTTTTTATGGCCGTGAGGCCGATCTAAAGGGAATAAGTACCCCCAATTTAATTGACATAAGCGATAGCCTCATGTTTGTATTGAATCAAATTGCTAAACACGGCGCAGGAGTTTGGATTGTAGGAGGGGCTGTAAGAGATGCACTTGCATCGGTATCAACCGGAGATATCGACCTTGCAGTAGACATACCTCCTGATAAGATTCTNTCAATATTTGAATCTGCAATTCCNACTGGCATCGATTATGGAACCGTTACAATCCGAGTTGGTGATTCATTTTTCGAATGTACGACAACAAGAACTGAATCTGATTACAGTGATGGCAGGAGACCAAAAATTGTCGAATGGGGTCAATCCCTAGCCGAAGACCTTTCAAGACGTGATTTTACAATGAATGCGATGGCTTGGGACCCATTTAGAGAACTCTTGTACGACCCATATGGCGGTAGAAAAGATCTCGAGGCTGGAATTATCAATACGGTTGGAAATGCAGAATCAAGAATACTAGAAGACGCTTTACGAATTTTGAGAGCTTATCGTTTGATGAGCCATCACACCAAATTCATCCGCAAATTCGGTACCAAACTTACAAACGCCATCAAAGAAAATAGAACAGCATTATCTCGTATTTCATCTGAAAGAATATGGCAGGAATTTTCACAAATACTCCGCAGTGAATTTGTTAATGCTAGTTTGACTAAGATGAAAGAAGATCAAATATTGAATACCTTAATTCCTGAAATCACTGAAATACCCCCTTCTATTGATTCAACTCAGCCGGTCATTTCGGTTAGGCTTGCATTGTTGTTTAGACAAAATCATGTCAAGGATTTGGAANGGTTTCTCAATCAGATGAAGGTATCTAATACAATCAAAGAAAATAGTATGACGCTTCACAAAAAAGCAAAACAACTTCCTCTGGAAAAAGATTTGAGAGTGTATGCAGAAATAATCGGTGACTTAAGAGAAAGTCATCTTTCCTTATTGGAGTATGAATTTGGAGAAGATGTTGCAGGAGATTTGCGTGAAAAATTAAAACACATCCCTCGGAATACACCTCCTCTCGCCTCAGGCAACTGGATTATGCAGGCCACTGGGCTTCCACCTGGGAAAAAATTAGGACGGCTAAAGAATTGGCTTCATCGAATTCAACTTGAGCGAAATCTAACACATATTGACGATATTGAGAGCCTGTTATGCACAATTCCATGGACCAGTCCGAATTTTGAAAATTGGCCGACATTATCCTGGCCTTGAACATCAATCTATTCAAGTTTCAACGTCTCGCAATGACAATGTCCGACGAGGAGGAAGTGGTTCAAGAAGAACAAATTAACTTTCTAAAATTAGGTACAAATGGAATTTTTGTTTCTATGTTTATCTTTTTCTTTGGTGAAGAATTAGCCGGCTTAGGATTTGCATGTTGCNTTTCTAGTATCGTTTTACTTATTGCCGGTGCGTCCCAATCTGCCAATAAAGCAGTTAATCGATATTCCACATCCATGCTTCAGTCAGTTGAGCAAAAAGATGCTTCGAATGAACTTCCTATCAACATGTTAGAAAATGGATTAGAAAACACAACATTGAATCCTGAACAATTNCTTACGCCAGAAATTCTCGGCCATTTTGAAAACAAAGGCACCATCGAAAATTTATCCACCGAAGATCTTCGATTGGTCGCACAAGCATCTGGGATAAGCAAGNTCGAAGCGGAAGATTCGAATCGAGAAACCATCATGTCTCAACTGCAAAACTCAGAAACTGCTAGAAAAACACTTGATGCTTCGCTGATTGCTTTAGGAGTTGGTGGAGCTATCGGTNCTGCCGGAATCCTCAACCTAACCCGAAAGGAATTAGCAAAAAAGGCACTAGATGAAGTTAAGTTGAGAATTGAAAGTTCTGATGATTTCATTCAATGGATTCAATCTGCTGGACTCGATATTGACCAAACTCTTGATTTATTGGATCCAGATAATTCAAACACAATTACTCCAATTGAACTCGCGGGCTTCGTGCATCGCTATTCAGGTNTCGTCATGCCTTCTTGGATGGCACAACAAATAACCAAGTCACTGTCTCCTACAGGTAAAGACGAAATCCCAATCGAAGTGATGAGATCATTACTCGAAGACGCAGGTATCGAAAATACTGCAGAAGAGAAAAACATCGATGATTCAGAAAAAAATGACTCTGATGTCATTAAAGTTGGAGATAAATTAGAAGCTGTTGTAAAAGATAACCCCGGTATTGTCGCAGTGGCTACTGTGACTGCAATAAACGGTCAGGAAATAAGTATCCATTTCGATGGTTGGAATAAAGATCATGATTATTCAGTATCTCTTGATAGTGGTATGGTGATGCCATGTGGNACTCAAACATCTATTGGGAAAGAACTTCATCCACCTTATCAGTATGAAGGTGAATTTGATTGGGATGATTATCTAAATTCAACTGGCTCTCGTGCCGCCCCTGCTGCTGCTTTNGNATTANAAGANANAACTGNAGANGACGATTTTGAAGAGCGATTGTTTAACGAAGTTGAGGAAATAGAACAAGAAAGAAATGATGCCATCGAAGAAACTAAATCCGACGTTATTGAGAATGCTGAAATGGATTCGGAGCCTATTGATGGTGATGATGACGATGATGGT
>PABV01000032.1 GCA_002699425.1 Methanobacteriota archaeon | reverse complement strand
ATTAATGATAAAGATGTACATGAGGCTATAAGCTCTGCAGGATTAAATACTTTTGTAGGAAAAAATAACAAAGGTTTAGATATTATTGTTGGAGAAAGAGGAATAAGATTATCTGGTGGTGAAAAACAAAGAGTAGGAATTGCTAGAGCTTTATACAAAAAACCTAATATTTTAATTTTAGATGAAGCTACTAGTTCTTTGGATACTGTTACTGAAAATAGCATAATTCAATCAATCGATAAGCTTAAACAAAGACTTACAATTATTATGGTATCTCACCGTTTATCTACCATACAAAATTGTGATAAAGTTTTCTTAATTAGCAACGGGAAAATAAAAGATAGTGGAACTCTCGATTATCTAAGGAATAAATATCCAAAAGACCTTCCAAAAATTCAAAAATGAATTACAAATATTTATTAAAAAACCTTATTCTTAGACCAATGAATTGTTGGGGAGAATTTAGCTCCGACATCAAAAAAGATTTTTTTTTGAGAAAAAATAATTCTAAAAGCAATTTAGTTTGGATATGTGGATTACCTAAATCTGGAACCACTTTAATAGAACAAATTTTGGATAATCTTTTATACATAAGAATAGATAGATCATTCCTGCGTAAATTTCCGAAAAAAGACAATATTAGCCCAACTAATATTAATGACTATATTTATTCATTCCCAAAAAAAAAATTCTCTTACGTTAAAACACATTTAAAATATGATCAAAATATTCTTAAAAAATTTATTAACGAAAGATTTAAGGTCATAGTTGTTTTAAGAGATATTAGAGATGTGATGATTAGCAGATATTTCCATGTGATGTCAGATAATAAAAATTGGCAGCATGATGTAATCAAAACACTTTCTTTTGAAGAGGGTTTTATAAAATCCCTGCACACAATCACGGAAAAATATAATAAAAAAAGATCTGAAGCTACAGGATTTCAAAAAAATCCACTGGTATCTTACTACTATTGGATTAAAAATTGGAAACAAATTAAAGAAAGTGAAAATTTGAAAAAAGTTTGGTATGAGGATTATATAAAAAATCCACACAAATTTATTAAGGAAATTTTAGATTTTACAGAATTCAATCATTTTGATGAAAAAGAAATTGAAAAAAAATTAAATTTTATTAGACAAAGAGATAAAAAAATTCCTTTGATAAAACAACTAAATAGACCAGGCCAAAACGTTTCAACATTTAGATCAGGTAAAGCTGGGGAATGGAAAAGTTTATTTAATGAAAGAATTGAAAAAGAATTTAATAATTTATTACCTGATAAAATAGAGGATATTTTAAATTAGACAAAAAGCTTAAAATGATTTAATACCTTTTCTTTCTAACCAAGAAAATTTTATATGAAAAAAATACTTATTATGGGCTTACCAGGAGCTGGTAAAACAACTTTAGCTTCTAAACTCGTTCCTTTAATTGATGCTAAATGGCTTAATGCTGATGAAGTAAGAAAAGAAGCGGATGATTGGGATTTTTCTGACGAAGGGAGAAAAAGACAAGCTAAAAGAATGGCGGACTTTGCCGAGAAATTTAAAAAAGAGGGCCATAATGTTGTTGCAGATTTTGTTTGTCCAACTGAAAAAGCTAGAGAGTTATTTAATCCAGACTTTATTATATGGGTAGATACTATTAAAAAAGGTAGATTTGAAGATACAAATAAAATTTTTGTAGAACCCAAAACTTTCGATGTTAGAGTAACTACACAAAACGCTGAAATATGGTCTTTAATAATCGCAGACCAAATTAAACCATATATGTGGGATAATAAAAAACCCACAGCTCAAATGCTTGGTAGATGGCAACCTTGGCACAAAGGTCACCAAACTTTATTCGAACAAATTATTAGGAAAACGGGCCAAGTAAATATAATGGTAAGAGATGTAAAAGGCGTAGGAGATAATCCATTTGATTTTCAAACAGTAAAACAAAATATAGAAAAAGCACTCATCAATTTTAAGAACAGAATAAATATTACTCTGGTACCAAATATTACAAATATTTGTTATGGCAGAGGAGTTGGATATAAAATAGAAGAAATTGTTCTATCAGATGAAATTCAGAAAATTTCAGCAACTGAAATAAGAAAAAAAATGAGAGAAACAGGCAAGTTATAAAATAAAATTAACTTGTAGTTTTTATGAATCTTAAAAACAAAGTAGTGTTAGTTACTGGAGCTGGCAAAGGCATAGGCTACTCTACAGTTGAAACTTTATTAAAACACGGCGCTTTTGTTTATGCTTTAATTAAATCAAAAAAAGACTCAAAGTATTTTAAAAAATTTAATAATAAAAAAATTAAAATTTATTTTGGAGATGTAAAAAATATTAAAAATATAAATAATATTATGGCTGAGTCATTAAAAAGAAAAAACCCAATTAATTGTTTAGTAAACAATGCTGGAATTAGACTTAGAAAAAAATTTATAGACATAAGTAAAAAAGATTTGAATGATGTAATTGAAACAAATTTTTACTCAGTTTTTTACTTATCACAATTTTTTTGTAAATTTTTAATTAAATATAAAAGACCAGGATCTATTATTAATATTGCCTCAATAGTTGGTCAAACAGGCTTCAAGGAGCTTTCTGCATATGCATCATCCAAAGCTGCAGTTGTAGGATTGACAAAATCTCTTGCTGCTGAAATGGCCGATAAGCAAATAAGAGTAAACTGTATTAGTCCAGGTTTTACAAAAACTTCTTTCTTTAAAAAATTTAAAAAAAAGAAAAATTTATATAATTGGACACTGAGTAGAGTTCCTTTAAAAAGATGGGGAGATCCAAAAGAAATAAGTGAAGCAATAGCATTTTTAGCTTCAGACAATTCTAGTTATGTTAATGGTGAAAATATAAATGTCGACGGTGGATGGGTAAATGCATAAAGTTGTTGGTTTAATTCCTACCAGATTTAACTCAAGAAGACTTCCAGGAAAATCTCTCAAAATGATTGGAAACTTACCCTTAATCATACACACGTATAGAAGAACAAAATTAGCTAAAAAATTAGACGACGTATATATTTGTTGTGATACCAAAGAGGTCGTTGATGTGGCAAAAAAATATAATGCCAAAGTTATATTAACATCACAAAAACATAAATGTGGAAGCGACAGAATTTATGAAGCTTTTAAAAAAATTAAAAAAAATTATAGCCAAATTGTTGATATCCAGGGAGATGAGCCGTTAATTGATCCAAAAAATATCGATAAAGTTGTTGATTTTCATAAAAGAAATAAAAAATATGATATTATTTTGCCCAATCTACCAACTAAATTTACTACAGACCCACACATTGTTCGTTTAATATTTAATCAATCAAAAGAAGTTTTATTTTTAACTAGATCCAACACACCATATCATTTCATACGAAGTACAAATATTATATTTAAGCATTTGTCAGTTGTATCATTCAAACCTTCTGCATTGAAAAGTTATGCAACAAGCGCTCAAAGTAAACTAGAAAAAATAGAAGATATTGAACTTTTAAGGGCAATCGATATTGGTTTAAAAATTAAAACTTTTTCTTTAAGGGGCGACAGCTTTTCTGTTGATGTGCCTAAAAATTTAATAGATGCAAGAAAAAAAATGAAATCTGATAAATATTATAAACTTTATGGAAATAGCTGATGGCTGGTAAAAAAATAAAATTTTATGATCCTCAATTAGATTTTAAAAAAGAGTCTATAAAAAAAAGATTGCAATTTATTGAAAATACGAATTTTCCAATGCCTTCGGAAGTAGAAATAAGTGAGTCTGGAATTTGTAATAGAAAATGTTCTTTTTGTCCAAGAAGTGATCCAAATTATCCTGATATTAATGAATTTATTTCTGAAGAACTCCATAAAAAACTTTGTGACCAATTAAGCGAACTTAATTATTCTGGTCTAATTATTTATTCTGGTTTTGTTGAGCCAATGCTTGATAAAAATATTTATAATTTAGTAAAATATGCAAAAAAGAAAAATCCAAACTCAAGAGTTGAAATTATTACAAATGGAGATGTATTAAATAAAGCTAGGCTGAAAAAAATTTTTGTATCTGGTCTAGATAGAATGCAAATAAGTTTATATGACGGCGATGATCAATATGAAAAATTTAAAGAGTTAGGGGAGTCATTAAAACTTAATAGCTTCCAATATGTATTAAGAAAAAGATATTTACCCGAAGAGCAGGATTTTGGAATTACCATGAGCAATAGAGGNGGTATGCTTAAAAATGCNGANCACTCTATACTTCCAGCAAGNAAAGTTTTAAAAGAGAGATGTTTCTATCCTAGCTATAAATTTTTTTTAGATTACAACGGNGATGTTTTAATGTGTTCTCATGATTGGGGNAAAAAAAATATATTAGGAAACCTAAACAAGGAGTCTTTCAAAGATATTTGGTTATCAAAAANAGCAATNAACGCNAGAANNAAACTTAATTCAGCAAATAGAAANCTTAGTCCATGNAATGTATGTGANGTAAAAGGAACTTTAATAGGNGAGTCACATTCTAAAGCTTGGAATAAAATTATTTAAAAATGTTAATCAATATTATTAAGAAATTACAAAGGGATAAGATTAACCTATTTTCAAGAAAATCTTATTTAAGAATGGATAAAAATGAGAGAGTAAGTAATTTTAATAATTCAGTATTAAAGAAATTAAAATTTTCCTCATTTGATTTGGCAGCATATCCCGAAACTGGCTTTATTTATAAAATTCTAGCTAAAAAGTTAGGTGTTTCAAAAGATCAATTAATTTTAACACCAGGGTCTGATTTTGGAATAAAAACTTGCTTTGAATATTTTTGTAATAATAACAAGAATAAAAGTTTTATTGGTTTTGAACCAACTTTCGGAATGGTCGATGTATATTCAAAACTTTATAATATTAAAAAAATTAATATTAAATACAATAAGAAATTAGATATAGATACAAACTATATTTTAAAAAAAATTAATAAAAAAATTTCAATGATATTACTTGCAAATCCAAATAGTCCAACCGGAACTATCATTGATGAAAAGAATATTCTTAAAATAATAGGTAAAGCTAAAAAATTTCAAATTCCTGTTGTTATAGATGAAGCCTACAATGGATTTTATAAAAAAAGTTATTTAAGTTTTATTAAAAAATTTAAAAACTTAATTATACTTAGAACTTTTTCAAAATCATATGGTTTGGCTGGTCTTAGAGCGGGATACTTAATATCAAACAAATCATTGATAAAGGAAATGTGTAAATTTAGACCAATGTATGAAATCAACTCGATAGCATGCAAAGTTATTTCAATTTTACTAAAGAATCCTTCTATAGAAAAAAAATATGTTTTAGAAACTTTTAAAGGTAAAAACTATTTTCAGAAAGAATTAAAAAAATTAGAAATAGAATTTTTAAGAACTTATGCAAATTTTATACACATAAATTTAAAGTCTAAAAAGAAACTCATTGAAAAAAAGTTAAGCAAAAATAAGATTCTTACAAGAAAAGGTCCAGGTGTTAGTGGTTTTGAGAGTTATTTAAGAATAACATTAGGTCCAAAAAGAGAAATGGAAAAAGTTGTAAAAATTTTAAGAAAACACATCTAATGGATAAAATTTTTCTTAATCAAATAAAAATTTTAAAGAAAGTAAAGAATTATAATAAATTATTATCTAAGGATATTGATCCATCTCTTTCACCGCTTACTTACATGACGGCTTGGGCAGAAACGCCAGGGTATTATAAGTTAAATAGTTTAATTCACAATTTTAAGATTAGATCGTACATTTTTTTTTTAAAAGATATTTTTCTCATTTCATTTCATCACAGTCTTAAAGCTTTTAAAAAAAAAAATTTTTCAGAAGATAATAAAACTAAAAATTTAATAGTTTCTTATTGTGAAAAAAAAAATTTCGATAAAAACGGTAATTTTTATGATTACTATTTTAATACTTCATCTAAAAATAACAAATACTTATGGTTGTTAATTTCTCTGGATAATTACATTCCTGTTAATATAAAAGAAAACTTAATTATTATAAGCAAAGACTCTTCAATAAAATATAATTTTTACTTTTTTATAAAATCGTTAATCAAGATAGTTTTGAAAAAAAAAGGAGGTATAACAAAATTTTTCCATTGGGCTAATAGTTCTTATGTTTTTTCTTCTGAAGTAACAAAAATTTTTGACAGTTTGCTCAAGAAATTATCATTAAAGAATATTATAATAAATTATGAGTCTGTTCCGTTTCAAAACTCAATTATAAATAAAGCAAAAAAGTTTAATAAAGATATAAAGATTATATGTTACTTACACTGTGCGGGCTGGCCATTACAAACAGACCTCCTATTCAGAAATAAGAAAATTGATAAGTTATTGGTCTCTGGAATTGATCAAAAAAGAAAATTGGTAAAATACCTTAATTGGCCATCAAAAAAAATAATTAATATTCCTTCAATAAGATTTGAAAAAAATAAGAAAACGCAATTTGGTGGAAAAATCTTTATACCATACAACATATTTGATGAAAAAACATTTTTAGTTAAATTCGAAAATTTTTTAAAAATTACTAAAGAAAAAAGCTTAAATAAACTAGGATATAGCATTCACCCATTAAATAAAAAAAGTTTGAAGCACAAAAAATTTAAAAGTAAAATACAAAGTTTGATATATTTGTATAAAAACAGATTTTCAAGTTTCACTAAAAGGAAAACATCAATAATTTTTGGTTCCGCAACAGGTGTTTGTATTCAAGCTTTAGAAAGCGGAGTGGACATAATACATTTTCCTGGTGATATAAATTTAGATGTTTTTAATAATAAAATGTGGCCCAATATCAAAACAAAAAATTTTAATAATAAATTTTTTATGTACTCCATAAAAAAATTTAATAAGACTTTTTGGACAATAAATCAGAAAAATAAGTTTGAAAAATATTTAGCGTGCAACTTATAAATTAAATGAAAAATAAAATTATTAAATATTACTTAAACAATCATGAACACAGAGTAACATTTTGTTATGATAAGGAGGCACCAGATATAACAAAAGATTTAACAAGATTACAATCAGACAAAAGAATGTTATTAGTTATCGATGACAGTATAAATAAAGATGTCATAAAAAACTTTTTTAAAGATCTAGCTTTATCAGACTTTGAAGTCCATGTTTTAAAGGTAAAAGGAAGTAAAAAAAACAAAAATCAAACACTATTATTTCAAATTATTGATAAATTAATTAAATATAAATTAACAAAACGTTCTCTAATTTTATCTTGTGGAGGGGGTGTCGTTGGTGATGTTTGTGCATTAGCAAGCTCCTTATATTTGAGAGGAATGCTTTATTATCATATACCAACTACCATGACAGCAGTTGTTGATAGCTGTATTGGAGGCAAAACAGGAATAAACTATAAAAATATTATTAATTCGATTGGTAATTATTATCATCCACAAAATGTTTTTATTTCAAAAAATATACTAAATCTAATTCCAAAAAGAGAATTTCTAGCTGGTTTTGCTGAAATTATTAAGTCTGGATTTTTAGATAATAAAAAAATACTGAAAATTTTAAGCAATAATAAAAAGAAAATTCTTTCTAGAAATTTTAAAATTCTATCCCAAATTATTTACTTAACATTAAAAACCAAAATTAAATTTTTTAAAAACGATATTTATGAGAAAAATAAAAGGCTAAATTTGAATTTTGGCCATACTTTCGCACACTCAATTGAAATGTCATTACAATCCAAAAGCAGCGATGTTATTCGTCATGGAGAAGCAGTAGGAATAGGAATGTTGTGTGAAATATACTATTCTGAAGGAAAAAATAAAAAATTTACTATGTTAAAAAATTTATTAAAAAAATACGGCCTACCAATAAATCTTAAAAAATATTTAGTAATAAAAAATTTAAATAAAATGAAAAATTCAATATACAAAAATATTTTTCTTGATAAAAAGAGATTGAATAATTTCCCTAGGATAATAAAAATACAAAAGATTGGTAGACCCAAAGTAATTGAAATGAGAAATAATGAGAGAATTTTTGAGACTATTGAAAAAGTAATATTAAGTTTATGAAAATAAAAACTATTGATAATTTTTTAAAAGAAAAAGATTTAAAGGATCTACAGTCAATATCTTTAAAAAAAATAGGAAAAGAAGATGTTAAAATTTATCATAATTCTATTGATAAAAATAATAATATTAAAAATGATTGTATTGATAAAAATTTTTTAATTAGATTAAACAAAACTTATCATGAGATAGCTTTAAATTTACTAAAAGAATTAAAACCAGAAAAAGTTGAACTATATGACTATTCGGATTTTCATATAATTGAAACAGGTGCTAATTATAAGTATCCAATTCATGACGATACTCCTAATAAACTTTTAAGTGGAGTTATATACTTAAATCCCTTCAAAAATAGTGGCACTATTTTTTATGAAACAAAATCTGGAAAAGGAAAAAAAATTGTTGAATGGAAAATAAATAGGGCTGTTTTTTTCTGTAGAGAAGATAGAAGTACATGGCATTCTTATGAAGGTGATGGTTTATCAAATAGAATTGCCCTTGTTTATAATCTAATGACGAATAAAGTGAAAGAAGTTTATAAAATTGAAAAAAAGAGTTATTTTTTTGGTCAATTAAGGCATAAGTTAAATCCATATTTATATAGATTTTTTAAAATTGTTATTTAATAAATAAAATATATGAGTCAAATTAAAAAATTAGCAAAAAAAAATAAAAAATTTTCAAGATTCACAAAAGATTATTTTAATTATTTAAATAATATTTTCAATAAGATTGATAAGAAAATTTTGGATCAATTAGTTGGAGAATTTGAAGAAATAAGAAAAAGTGGAAAAAATTTATTTGTAATTGGTAATGGCGGAGGTGCTTCGACAGCAACTACAATGGCAAATGACTTAGGGTTTGATATTTTTAAAAAAACAAAAAAAAATCCATTCACTTTAATTCCATTAACAAATAATAGTTCAATTATTACCGCTATATCCAATGATGTTGGCTATGAAAATATTTTTATTA
>PABV01000031.1 GCA_002699425.1 Methanobacteriota archaeon | reverse complement strand
CAAATTCCATTCCAAGATGTTCGGAGAAAATATCGGTGAAGTTACGGTACTTCCTTCAAGTGAATAACTGATTGAATTTGCATGGAAAAATAAACGCCAGGTGGTATAAATCATCGCAGCAATTAATGCTAAACCCATCGCTAGAGGCTGGGAAATCCAATTATCTATCCTATTGGTTTTTCCCATTCCATTAATTACGGGAAGTTTCAGACCTTCGCCCATTCAGTACACCCCACCCTTGGCTATGGCACTTCTACGCGGCCGAGGTCTTTGAGGTTGGTCATTTGGTGATAGTCCATTCAAGCGAGGATAGACCAATCAATTTCTGCTTGGACCATTTCGATTTCATCTACATCCATTTGAGCAAGTTGGAGCTTTCCGGATAATTCATCGTTGACAGCATGCCAATAGGTATAGGCTTCAATAACCCATATTCCAGATTCTCTGGTGCCATTTCCGCTTCCTTTTACACCACCAAAAGGAAGGTGAGCTTCAGCGCCTGAAGTGGAATTGTTAATCGAAGTCATGCCCGCTTTAATTCCAGTTTTGAATTGATATGCCTCCATCCTATCATTTGTGTATATCGCTGAAGATAGTCCATACGGGCTCGCATTTGCCAAATGTAGGGCATGATCAAAATCCTTTGCCTTCACAATAGTAACGACCGGACCAAACATCTCTTCATGAAAACACTCCATACTTTCCTCAACATCAACATAAACGTGAGGCCACATGAAAACGCCTGTATCTGGATTACCTTGGAAATTTATAGGCTTATTATCTCCTGAAATTCTTCCATTTCCATGAATTTTTTTGGCCCCGTCTCTTTCTGGCATTTCTAATGCCTTGAGGAAATCAGACGCATATTTTTCTGACAACATTGGTCCATACAACACGTTTTCATGGTGGAGAGAATCTCCGATTCTTGTATTGTTAACCTTTATCAGAAATTTTTCCATAAACGCATCATAAATGGATTCATGGATTATGAGATTACCTAAACTTGTACACCTTTGACCTGCTGTGCCAAATGCACCCCAATAAGCGCCCTCAACAGCATTGTCTAGGTCCGCACTTGGCATAACTACGAGAGGATTTTTCCCACCTAGTTCCAAACTGCAAGATACCAAATTTCTTCCACAAACCTCACCGATTGCTTTTCCAACTTCCGTTGAGCCAGTGAATGATATTTTGTCTATCAATCCTTCATCAACAGCGTCCACAATATACTGCCCTGTTCCGCTTCCTTTTCCATGTACGAGATTAACAACACCATCAGGTAGCCCCGCTTGATGCATAATTCTAGCCAATGCAAAAGATAACAATGGTGCGTCTTGAGGCGATTTCCAAACACAGGTATTTCCCGAAATTAATGCTGGAATCATTTTCCAAAAAGGAACTGCTGCAGGGAAATTACAAGAATTAATGATTCCACAAACGCCTAGAGGTCTTCTATAGGTAAACAATTCTTTGTTTGGAAGTTCAGAATTCACAGTTTGTCCGTATAATCTTCGACCTTCTGATTGAAAGAAAAGACAGGTGTCAATGGCTTCTTGAACTGAGCCAGCAGACTCCTTCAGTGTTTTTCCGATTTCTCTGGTTTCAATCGCGACGATTTCATCTTTGTGTTTCATCAACAATCTCCCCATATTCCCAATAATCTGTCCTCTCGTAGGCGGAGGTGTTGCTGACCAGGTACCAAATGCATTTCTTGCGGCCGAGATCGCAGCATGAACATCATCTCTAGTGGACAGAGGAAAGACGCCCAATTCATCATCCAAAATTGCAGGATTACGAGAAGTGAANGTCTCCCCNTCACTCGAAGTACGNNTTTTTCCATTGATGATATTGTACCCTCGTACTTTTGGCAAACCATTTGGATTATTTGCATCTATNAATTCTAAACCGGTCTCAAGAAGGTGTGGCATGGACAGGGGTAAAGAATCGATTTCATCAATCCATCGATTTTCTAAATGTCAGATGAAGGGTTCATAATGGTCCTAAATCTGGGTTATTTAGAGGGAAACCATGGGTAAAGACGACCATGACGAGATGCAATTAAGGGTTTCAAAAGCGATTCCAACCGACGTAGGCCATGGCCGTGCCCGGATTTCAGGAGAAAATGATTTGGGACTCAAACCAGGAGATATTGTGGAGATTAGAGGAGAAGAATCATCCACTGCAGCCATTTATTGGCGTAGTAGACCAGAGGATGTTAATTTGGATATCATTAGAATTGATGGTATCATAAGAAAAAATGCAGGAGTTTCATTGGGAGACAAAGTGACTGTTTCAAAGGTTGAAACAAAAACGTGTACAAAATTAGTACTATCACCCGTAATGGCCAACAAGCAGAAAGTTAAGTTCGGACCAGGCATTGAAGGCTTTGCAAGAAAAGGACTGAACAAAAGACCAGTAAAAACCGGCGATAGAATTTTCATTCCAGGTATGACGTTATTCGCCGAAGCATTGCCATTTGCAGTACTGAGGACTACCCCAAAAGGAATCGTTCAAGTGACCGCTAATACTGAAATTGTCATCAAAGATGAAGCCATAGATGAGGAAGACATGGGTCAATCCCAAGGAATTACTTACGAAGACATTGGAGGCATAGGTACTCAGTTACTTAAAGTACGAGAAATGATTGAATTACCCCTCAAGCACCCTGAATTATTCAGGAGATTAGGAATTGATCCGCCAAAAGGTGTACTCTTACACGGACCACCTGGTACCGGGAAAACCATGATTGCAAAAGCAGTAGCAACGGAAACTAATGCGCACTTTACTTCAATTAACGGACCAGAAATCATCTCGAAGTATTATGGAGAAAGTGAAAAACAACTTAGAGAAATTTTTGACGAAGCNGCTAACTCAGCACCTGCTATTGTATTCATCGACGAAATTGATTCCATTTGTCCAAAAAGAGAAGATGTTTCTGGTGAAGTTGANAGAAGAGTTGTAGCTCAAATGCTTACTTTGATGGATGGCATGCAGGGCAGAGATAACGTCATCGTCATCGGNGCAACAAACCGAAGAGACGCTCTTGACCCTGCTCTACGACGTCCAGGAAGATTTGACAGAGAAATTGAAATCGGGGTACCTGACCGAGATGGGCGCAAAGAAATTATGGAAGTACATACCAGACAAATGCCTATTTCTGATGATTTCGATATTGAATGGGTCATTGATAACACCTACGGTTTCGTTGGAGCTGACATTGCAGCACTAGTACGTGAAAGTGCCATGAAGGCTCTGAGGAGATATCTCCCTGAAATCAATCTTGATGAAGACACAATACCTCCAGAAGTACTAGAAAAAATGGAAGTGAAAATGCAGGACTTTAAAATTGCAATTAAAGAGATTGAACCGAGTGCTCTGCGTGAGATTTACGTCGATGTCCCTAAAATCGAATGGGATCACGTAGGTGGTCTTGATGAAATAAAAGATCGACTTAAGGAAAGTGTCGAGTGGCCTTTAACAAAACCGGAATTGTTTGAACACTTTGGGATTAAACCACCAAGAGGAATTGTATTATTTGGAGCCCCTGGAACTGGTAAAACCTTGCTGGCCAAGGCGATTGCAAATGAAGCAAAAGCAAATTTTATTTCAATAAAGGGGCCTGAATTAATCAGCAAATGGGTCGGAGAATCAGAACGTGCAATTCGTGAAATTTTCAAAAAGGCCAAACAATCAGCTCCTGCGATTATTTTNCTTGATGAGTTTGAATCAATCGCGAATATGCGAGCAAGTTCTTCATCNAGCGAAGGCTCTGATGTTTCAAACCGAGTTGTAAATCAACTTCTAGCCAGTATGGATGGCGTGGAATCTTTGGATGGTGTAATCGTAGTTGCTGCAACTAACCGTCCAGAAATGATTGACCCAGCCTTATTGAGAAGCGGGCGATTTGAAAGAGTGCTCCACGTACCTCCCCCTGACCCGGNATCCCGGGCTACTATTTTTGAGATACACGCTGAGGGAATGCCACTNGGTAAATTNAACAAAAAAGATCTACTTGGTGGATTGGATGGTTTTACTGGCGCTGACATCGAAGCTGTTTGCAGAGAGGCCGCACTGATTGCGATGAAAGCAGAAAAGAAGTCTGTCTCAAAAGCAAACTTCCAAGAAGCCATTTCGAGGATTCGACCAACTGTTACTCCTGAAATGCTTGAATATTACTCTAAGATGGAAGAACGGTTAACATCTGGACTATCGAATATCAAACGAACTCGAGATACTTCCCGCGGCATGGAAACGATGTAATCTCCGATTTGTTGATACCTTATCACAACCACCCCGTATCAGGTGGGAGGATGGCCAGTTTCGGAAAGGAGTTTGTCGGTCGCCAGGTTTTGGATTCCTCGGGGGATTGTTTAGGAACGCTAGAGGACTTGGTTGTTGACTTAAAAAACGGATTAGTCACAGATTTATTAGTAATTTTAGAAAACGATATTGACCCAGAAAAATTACCATGGCCTACCAATGGAGGTGTTTGTAGAGTCCCATCNGAGGAAGTTACAAAGATTTCTGCTCGAATTCATCTAAGAAGATAATGAACAAAGAAGAGGAACGTTCTATATTGCAGTTCATCTACCGCGTCTGAACTGTGTACTATTGGAGGCATTGGATGAGAACAAATTCAAGGTGGAAAAGAATTGGAACTCAATTCGCATTTTGGATTTTACTCATTGCATTGNTCAGTAGTGTGTTGATAAACTTCGTCAACATTGGAAATCCTAGCCAATTATCAGCATACGATGATGATTGGGACGATTTGTCGGCATTTCGTCAAGACTTGGTAGATTTGGGGATTGAAACAAGATCACTTGTTTCGAGTCCTCTCTTGCTCGAAGAACTTGAAGATCCTGCGAATACTACATTTGTGATTTCTGGTGTTGAAAGAGATACGATTTCACTTCCACAATTCAATTTGGAAAGTGTCATCCAGTTTTCTACCGAAGACGGATACTCTCCAAATGAAATTGCTGCTATGCGAGACTTTGTAATCGCTGGCGGGACACTTATCGTATTCGAAGACTTTGGATATGCTAGTTCTATTGCAGAAGCCTTTGGAGTCAGTTTCAAAGGAGCAAGGCTTTATGATACCGTTTACGTCGAAGANTTNGATTATAATTACATCTGGGCATGCATGCAAACAAACCCATGTGGAATGAATGAATCAATCCTAGATCCTGCTACACTTTCCACACATTCCAGATGGAATAGTACTGATATTCTTCAAAAGCACATTTGCAGTCTTTGGGGTGATCTCAATGCAGTCAATCCAAATATTAGTTCACTTTCTCTTGAAAAATCAGGATTATGTAAGCAACATTGGAATGCGGGACTTATTGAATACAACGCAAGTTATCAAATGCTACTGAGTAGNCCTACTGCAATTGANGTCGTTGTGGATTCATCTGTAGGACTTTTTGATCCTTACATAAGGGCGGTATCGAGTAGTGAAGCAACTGTGGATCTCAACGATGATGGAGAAATATGGGTTGGAGGTAAAATCGATGCAGACACTCCAGACATTTCTGGTCAGTTCAATCTTTCAATCGAAGTATGTCCTGCCGCCCCTGGGATACCATCTTGCGGATTGGGCCTTGGGAGAGCTCATTTTGTTGCAGACGGCTCTCTACTGATTAATGCAATGTATGACTATGAAGGATTTAATGCTGGAGAGTATGGGGAAATACCCACAAAAAAGATGCCAGCAAATGATAATCGAAAATGGGCATTAGACGTGATTGCTGAAGCATTAATGGAAATCGATCCCGAGGTTGGCCCTACTGGTCAACCATCAGAGAATGCGATGGTGATTTTTGATGAAAGTAGGCACGTACAGTCTAACATAGCCACAGACTCATACAATATGCTGTATTTCTTTTTGGTCTACTTTACCGGAGATGGTCTTGCAAAACTTATCTTGTTTGTTGGTATATTTGTATTGTTTGAGATGGTGTTACTGCGAAAGAAAGACCCNGAACCCTGGAGGCACGTATTCTCGATTATCTATTATGGGTTTGGTGACGCAAACCGGTATTCATACTATGCAAAACCAAATAAAATTAAACAAGTATTTCTCTCAAAAGTCCGCAATCAAAACGGAATGACGAGGGANGAATTTGATGCTATGCCGGCTCGAGATCTTCAACAAATGATTGCAGATCCTATCCTCATTCAGTTTGTATTTGAAAATAAACCTTATTCATTAGAACAATCAGTAGCCATCGTCAAACGGATTAAAGCTTGGGGGCGAACCTAAATGTGGACCAGGAAAGCATCATTCACCTTTGCAGGTGGCATTTCTTTAATTCTCATTGGGATGATGATTACAAACCATCAAATGATGATTCTTGGCCTCTCCTTTGTGGCATTTATTGTTTCCAATTCTTGGATTAGTGGTCATGGAGATGTTGAAGTACATCGTACACTTTCAGCAGATAACCTATACAAAGGTGATGATCTTTATGTTGAATTAAAGGTTACAAATCGAAGCCGCAGAAGAACACAAACTTTGGAAGTTTACGATAACGTTCCTCATGAAATGAAATTGAGAAGTGGTTTCAATCAAATGCGAATGAACCTAGGTCCCGGCGAAAGTGCAAGGATGAGATATGTGTTGAGATGTCCTTTGAGGGGGCACTTTTCAGTTGGACCTGTTTCACTTCGATACAGGAATACCTTCAATTTGAGTGTCGAAGAAATGTTTGTAGATCACCACTCAGACATGGTTGTTTTCCCACAAATCAGGAATGTNGAGGAAGCTTTCGTGCGCTCCCAAACTCCGAAAATGTATTCTGGAGCCACAACACTTCGCACTCCTGGACAAGGTTCTGAATTCTATGCATTAAGACAATATGTTCCTGGCGATCCTTTCAAGAACATCAATTGGAAAGCCTTNGCAAGAACAGGAGATTTGATGATTAATGAGAAATGTCGTGATGCTGTAACGGACATTTATATTATCCTTGATAGNCGTGACATTTCAAGAATTGGCACTGTTTTGAAAAATCCCCTCGAGGTAAGTACCGTTGCTGCAGCTAGTTTAGCCAGTTTCTTTCTGAAGAGAAGAGATTCTGTTTCCTTAATTATATACGATGAGAAAGTGAGTTTCTTGCCACCTGATACCGGGGAAAAACAGAATTTCAAAATTTTAAGTTCACTTTCCGGAGTAGCCCCAAAAGGAGCCATGCCTCTTCAGGCAGTCACAAACAGNCTCACGGCGAGGTTTAGTCGTGGCAGTCCNGTCTTCGTCATTTCCTCNTGTGAAGGAGACGGCACGGTACCTGCTGCGGTGCGAGACATGGTCGGGCGCGGCCATGAGGTCACAGTGCTTTCCCCCTCTAGTATTGATTTTGAAAGATTAGTGAGCAGGATCCCAAGAATGTCATATGAAGTGTTGAAATTAGAACGTCAAAATAGGATGACAAGTCTTGCAGGCTTTGGATCGCAGGTAATTGATTGGATGCCTGATATGGATTTGAGTCAAGCTCTGCTACAAGTGAGGGACGTTTGAGGTGTGAGATATGGCAGATGAAGTATCCCCTCAAGCAGAAGGAAACCGAACCCTTCACTTGCGTACTTTGCGCAAACAATGGCAAATCGTNACTCTGCAAGTCATTGCTACAATAGCACTTGTTTGGATGTATATCGAAGTCGCATCAACATATGTGGTTGGAAGCATCGACCATACCATCATATTCCAGATGCTTGAAATTCAATTAAGTGATGATTTACCTGTCAGTGATTGGATATTGGGCTTGGACCAAGATGGCGTAGCATCATTCTATGCACCATTAGGCGTTGGTATTCTGGTTGGAGGGTTCATGTCATTTCTTTCATTTCAACCAGCAAAAAGACAGCAACGAATTAAACTATTTGTCGTCCTTGGATTGATGATGATGCTCTCTGGGAGATTTTTCATGAATTACATATGGCAATTAATCACAGTTGATGGATGGACTGCTCCTAGTACTGAAGCACTTGCAACCCTTGAATGGCCATTACTCACCATGCTATCTTTTGCAATCTTATTGATTTACATGATTCCTGTGATNATGGGGACGCGAGGCATCTGGGGACTCTCTCGAAGAGGTATTGCATGGAGTATTGGATTTGTGTTGGTCTTCCTCGCCATTCATGCGATATTATCTATCGCTGCCTTGCAACCATATCTTGGAGGATCGGTAGATAACTTGGCGACATTGGACGTGCTCATCGGAACGCCTACAGTCGGNATTTTTGGCATGAACCTAGTAACTGAACAACAATTTTCCCTCATTATGATCGCATGTCTGATAATGATTTTTCAAGAGTCAGCATTCGGTGTAATTCGCCAATTGGAATACGCATACCGATTACCTGAATCATGTAAGAGAGACCCTGAATATGTCTCTCAATTTGAGAACCTGCTCAATGGACACCTAAGACATACCGTNATCTTTTTGTCAATCACAACTATTGCTACGATGGTCTCTCTTGGGTTCCACTCTGTGATTCTAGAGTACGTAAGCGAGGTAACTGGAAGCCAATGGGCTTCACAGGTTTCTGAATCTATTGAACTCACACTCACATATGGGCTAATTATCTCCGCTCTTCTTTTCCTTGCAACAATGGCGGTTCTCAGATTCTTTGTACCATGGCAAAGAGTATGGGGACTGATTGAATCCACTTGGTCATCCAAGTCGTAGTTACCATTCAACACCGGATAATTCATCTTCAAGTGAATGTAAAATTACCTCGGAATTTGAAGTATTGGTGCGAGGTTCTTTTCGGGATTCCCATCGAGCGTCAAGCCGGGCTAATTCATCTTCTAACTTAGCCCTCTCATCATCGTCATGATTTGTCTGTGNAACTTGTGTCGTATCCGTAACAACAGAATCTGTCGCCAACGAGTGTGTTTGATGATTTGCTTCTTCATCTTTTGGGGGTTCCATTTCCTCCCAATTTTCTGAAATTGTACTGGTTTCTGATTTGATTGCAACATCATGATCGATGAGAGTCCCTGAAATTTGACGTAGCACATCATCATCAGTGTCTAAACGTTCTTCTTGAGGCACAGATTCTTTTTCCCATGGTAACAGACCTTCTCTTTGAAAATCCCATAATGCCCCCATCGGTAATTCATCAGTCAAACCAGATGCGTCAAGTTGGGTGATTAATTCTTCCAATGCTACAATTGTCTCTTCTAACTTAACGGCAGAACCGGCATCTCTTAAATCACTTTCAATATGAATGTCATCGAGCGCTTCTTGAATTAATCTCCGGGTTTCCTTAGCAAGATGNGGAAGAGATTCTGGGCGTTTACAATTAACCATCAAAGCCTGAATCTGTTCTTGTGGGGCTCCTAATTTCTCTAATTGTTCTAATACATTCTTGATTCGACGAAGCATAGTGATAGAGCGGTCATAATCTTCCAATAGCGTTTCCAAATCCAGAATGAGGTGACTTACGGTCTCGCCTAGTTGGTGCTCCAGTCTTTGCTGGACTGACCACCTAGCTAATCCTCGGACTGCACCCGCCGTAGCCGGAACTTGTCTTTCCAGTAAAGCCATGACTTCATTGGANAACAAATGTCGAGGTGTTTTAGCGACATGGTCTACCGTTTGTTGAATGACTTGTAATACACGCTCAACGGCCCTGTCGAGCATGGTTACAGAATAACCTAACATTCGTGCATGCTCCAACCGCTCTATGACCGGCCCAAGGGCAGCAAAAGTATCAGTATCATTCAAGAGGGCTTGAGCAAGAGGTTCCTCGCTTAACCGAGCACGAAGAACCTCAGCTTCTTGAATATCGGATAATGCCTCTTCATGTGCATCTGTTAATGCTTCGGTCTGTTCAATCAAACCAGTTAGTTCGGCCTCGACATGACCTCGACGCGCTCCAATATCTCCTATTTCTCGCAAAAGATTGCGCCTCTCTTCCATCAATTCTTTTAATTCCATCTGGATATGCTCTCTTCGAGAACTGTCTTGNTCGGCCCTTACTTGACTTTCTCTNGCTTTATCAATAGCAATTTTTGCCTCGGCTTCTACTGTTTTCAAATGTAATTCATTTGAATTGATTCTTGTTTCAACCTCAATCAATTCTGATTGTGATCTACGATGTTTATCTCTTGCTGCTTCAACTTGATCATTGAGTAATCTCAAACGACGTTCTTCACCATCAATCCTATCTCTTATCTCTGTAAGTTTTGTTGAATGGAGTGTAATATCAGCAGACAATAAGGCCTCCTTATTGGCCATTTCTTCAATTTTTGATGCAAGTTCGGCACTCGCTTTAGAATCCCCTAGGGCTCTCGCTAATTCAGTNGCCCTGGTATTCAATTGGTATTCAAGCTCATTTACTCGCTTTGTCAAACGGTCCGCCCTATCAACGGCTTCTTCTTTTTCATGAGTAAGTTGTGTGAGTTGCAACTGAAAACCATCTATCTGAATGGTACTCGACTCTAATTTTTCGATAAGACCTGATGATTGCACATTTGCATCATCGGCCGAAATCTTTGATGCAAGACGNGATTTTTCGCTTTCTTCTAATTTCAATTGCAGTGTAGCATTCTCTTGCTCCAAGGCCATGAGTTTGTGCTCTGCTTTTTCATATGCTCTTCTCATACCCGCAGATACTGCAACTTGTGTTGCACCTTCCAAAGGCGTGGAAACATCATCAATCGTCACGTCAAATTCAACCTTCGAACGATCACTAATCAGGGCTTCAAGGCCAATCTCAAAGCCAAATAACACTTCTAATTTATTTTGAATAGTTTGCTGACGAGACTCCGTTCTTGTTCGGATTGTGGAGATTAAAGAACAAAATTTTGATAGGGAAAAATCCTGGAAACTGCCGGTGGCTTTTGTCAAAATCGTACCTGCAGCCAATCGATGNAACTCCAAGGTCTTCTGGGCTGAAGTCATCGATTCAAGGGCGTCTTCAAAACTTATGCCTTCCGGGCCTGTGAGCCCTAATGGTAGACCATTTGAGATGACAAGCTGGATTGAATTTTCGGATTTTCCTGCACTAAGATGGCCCGTTACTTTCTCTTCCATTGCGGTCTGTAGCATCGATAGAATCGCATCGGTTCCACTTTTGCCCTTTCGAAGTACAAATCCTGANGGAAGTTTTTGGCCAGGGCTTTCCTCTGTATCGAGTTGTCCCATGATTTTCGCGCTAATGGCGTTTACCAACTTGTGATGATTGACTTCCAACTCTGTCCATATTGCCAGTGCCAAGTTACCTGCCTCGACCAGCAGTAGTGCTCCGTCTCCGGTATTCAATATCCAATGGCCTGCGCCACCAAGGCCAAGGTCTTCAGCCATTGATTTGCGAGACGTAAGCGTTTCACCAATTTGAACGGCAAGATCTTCTTCAATTCCTGGCAAATCACCACGGTATTCCACAAGAATTCCTTGGTCCACCGCCATTGCACCCCTTACTTCCAAACGTTCGTCTAAAGCATCAAGAATTGAAATAACATCCCTTGCCATCAATTGGTGGAATAAATCTTCAGCAGGAAGTAAGCCTTGTTTATCCGCTGGGAATGCAAATGCCTCAGGAAGAACCTTAGCTACTTTGCCAAGTGCATGAATGGACCAAACCATTCCTTTCAGCTTATGATTTTCTCTTTCAATGAGTTCCAGTCGCTCTTTAGCTTCTAAACCACACAGTAGTATCTCGCCATCCTCAGGTTCGACAAGCCAACCCACAACNCGNCCACCCCTCACTAGTCGATGNCCTGCAGGGGNTTTCCTACGACCGATGTAAGTGGATATTGCTCCGTGATCGAAAGGAATAATCTTGTTATCAGATAACACGATTTCCTTATCATATGATGGTCCGAATGGTAATGAAAACATACAATCTACCTCAACATAAACTCTCAACTGATTCTCTGCATGACTCGATCGCATATCGCCATCGACCTAGTTGACCACCACGCCCTTCTAAGATTAAAACTAAGTCAGTCCTCAATCGGTCAATGATCGTCCTTTTTTCTCCTTCCAACCAAATTTCTTCTACGATACCAATATCGGTCACTTTGGCAGATTCTTTTGCTTGATTTACAATCAATCCAAGCATCGAGGTCGATGGAACAAAACCTGCATCACCAACCGATGATATGATTGTCCCCAANTCATCTATGATGTACGATTGTTCAACACCGGGAACCGCGCAAAGTGCACCCATCAACCTCTCTAGCATCAAGACTCAAATTCAGTTAGGTATCGTTGAAGTTCAAGAAGTTTCGGTAAACATTTACCAGAAATTTCGTTTTGTAGGGTAATTCTGGTTTACCACGCAATGAAATCAATGTGGTTTAGCAAAATGAAATTTCCAATTAGAAATTCGATTTTTAAATTGAATAATTCAACCATACAACTCTTATCACAAATTCCCTGGCACAAGCATGGCCCGTGGCTTGAGTATACCAAGCTGCAGCCATTGTGCCCAAGATTCAATTGTTCATCAAAGATACAGTGGACAGAACTTGTGTGCAAAGCATCTTGAACAAAGCATTCGTAAAAAATTTAACAAGGCTCTACGTGAACAGCTCACCATTCCAAAAAAAGAGCAATTTAAAATCCTGGTAGCCATTTCTGGAGGGAAGGATTCAGCCGTTCTTTTGGAGAGAATATATCACGCCGTAGGCAAAATACCCCATGTAGAAATCATCGCAGGATGTATTGATGAAGGAATTGAAGGTTATAGAAAGCCTTCAATGGTTTGTGCACAAGAACTTTGTAAACAACTCGGCATTCGATTTGAGAGTATCCAATATACTGACCTCGGTTTTGAAGAAATGGATAAAGTCGTAGAAATCATGGAAAAAACGAATGACAAAAAAACACCATGTGCTTATTGCGGAGTTTTTCGAAGGCAAGGCATCAATTATCTAGCAAAAAAGTTTGAAGTTAACGTCATCGCTCTTGGACATAATCTAGATGACATGGCTCAAACTGTGTTNATGAACATTCAAAATGGTGACATGGAGCGAACATTACGCCTCGCACCTCATACCAACTTGCCAATTGAAGGAATGATTCCTCGTATCGTTCCATTAAGATGGATTCCCGAAAAAGAAATCCATCTTTATGCTACCCACAAAAACCTCCCNTTACATCATGAGGACTGCCCTCATGGAGGAATCGCTCTTCGGTTTAGGCATCGNGGCACNATTGCCCAAATGGAACTCGAAGTTCCTGGAACCAGGCATGGACTTCTGAAATTTGCAGACAGNGTAAAACAACTTCACAGAAATCCAGTTGGAAATGGAAAAAGAAAACTCCCAACACCTTGCGNCGAATGTGATGAATTTACCAATGGATCTCTTTGCAAGGCATGTGAAATGAAAATACACCTTGGCCTGTCTAAATGAGGCGTTCTACAAGTTGATCTATTTCTTGCATTCTACCGCAATAATGGCACCTGATTTCCATAGGATCATCGGACAATACGATTAATCGATGCGGCAATGGTTCCCTAGGGTTGGCTGTAATACAATTTGAAAATGCACATCTTGCAACATTTACAATTTCCTTTCCTAAGTTGATGGTAAGTTTCTCAGCCACAGTGTAGGCTCTAATGATTGAAACTGAAGCGTGAGGCGCCACCAAAGCAAGCCTATCTAATTCATATTGATTGAGTTCACGATCTTCTACTTTTATCATGTCCTTGGAACCTATTTTTTTGCTTGGTACGTTCATTAATATCGAAACTGGATTCGACATCACCCTCCCAATTCCTAACATTTTCAGAACTGTCAATGAATATCCAGATGGTATATGGTCAATCACGGTACCGTTTTTGATTGCNGTCACCCTTCTCATACTCTGTTCATTGGCACTCATTGAATCACCTCACCCATTTGTTCAGGGGAATCCGGAATCTTTACGTTCAACAGNCGGCACATAAGAGACATTCTGGTTACGACACCATTGAAGGCTTGCTCAAAATATCTGGCATGACGAGTTTTGTCAACACTTGGATGTATTTCATCAACTCGTGGTAATGGGTGCATCACAATCATGTCAGCCTTAGCCGCTTCCAAATTGCGTGCATGTAACTTGTATGCGCCAGCTACTTTCTTGTATTCATCCTCATCTGGGAAACGTTCTTTCTGGATTCGCGTCATGTAGATGACATCAGCCTCTTCTATGTGGGTGAGCAATTCATTTGTTTCAATAAGATCACCTCCAGAATTGATAATATCATTCACAATCTCTGATGGCATACTAAGCGACGGTGGGCTCGCCAAAATCACCTTACAACCAAATCTAACTAATGCGTGAGAAAGGCTGTGGACAGTTCTGCCGTATCTCAGATCGCCTGCGAGGACAATTTTCAACCCATTTAGCGTACCGTGAGCCTGTCGGATTGTGAACAAATCCAAAATCGTCTGTGTAGGGTGATGACCTGCCCCGTCGCCACCATTCAAAATTGGTACTTGGCAAGCATCTGCTGCATATTGAGCTGCTCCTTGACGAGGGTGCCTCATTGCGATGATGTCAGCGTACCCATCAACCATCTGGATTGTATCGAACAATGTTTCACCCTTGACCACGGAACTCGTCTTCACATCCCCAAGATTGACAACGTCGCCTCCCAATCGTTTCATAGCGGTCTCAAATGACATTCTAGTTCTTGTACTCGGTTCAAAAAACAGGTTGCCAAGTATTCGACCCTTCAACAAAGGCAGATAGAGTTGTCCTCGAGCGACTGGCAGAAGCTTTTCAGCATCATCCAAGACTTCAATTATACCCTCATTGGTTAAATCTTCCATTGTAATCAAGCCCGCCATGGTCGTCCCTCTTTGTGGCTGAAACAAACCCGGACATGAACATTTTCACTCAAAGTAGAATAAATGAGATTCCAATTCATACAAAATTTACACTTATCGAGCCAGTTCTAAAAAAGACCAATCGTTGAGAGAGATACATGGAGGGAGAGGGAGCGGTTCAACAAAAGATTGAGCATTATCACCTTCTGTATCAAAACAAACTTGAGAAGTTAGCGGCACTGTGCGCCCTTGTCATCATCACAGCCTCGTTTTTGGTTGGTTGGCCGGCTATCTCTTCTATCATGAATAACAGAAATNCTGACTACATAACATTCGGCTATTCAGCCTTAATCTTAATTTGGGGAATGTTCATTCAAGATATTACGAGCGACCACAACAAAGCTCAAACCAGGATTTTTGCCCTCTGCGCCATTGTATGGCTCCCAATTGCTACCGCCAGTATTGGTCAACTATCTTCTGATATCAATCAATTTATTGCATGCTGTTGTTTTTTCCTTGTATCTGGAATACTTTATTTCGAAGAGAAAAAGGCCTTTGTTGGAAAGTTGGAGGTTAAACGATTCCAGTCGGTAATGCATCTCCTTGGATGGCTATCTGCCGTTTCTATTACCGTCTCCTCAAATCATCAAAACTCCTTAAATTTAAGATTACAATTAACCTTGATTATCGTCGTTGCAATCATTTACNTATACCAATGGATCAATGCAGATGATGAACGACTAAGAAGAAAAAGATTTGGNAAAAAAATGGACTTATTAGAGATAAGGATACTCGAGTTGAGGAGTAATGGTGTAGTTATTGACCAAGCTGCGAGCCTATTGATGACAGCCAAACAGCAAGGTTACAGGAATCTAGACTATGGTGAGGAACTCATCGCATCTGCAGAAGAAGANATTGAAAGAACACTTTCGTTTTCAGATGATGTTGACGAAATACGTGCAGACACTGAAAAATTCCTTAAAGAAGCCGAGGAGATTGCAATTGAAATCAAAAAACCCGGAAATTTATTCAAGGCAGGACTTAGAGAAATTGAATTTGGAAGTTTACGAGAAGGAGAGATGCTGTTTCGTGAGTCTAAAAAGAAATCTCAGGAGATCATCATGTGGTGGGAAAAAGCGCAAGATGCGATCGTACTTGCGAAAAATATGCTTGGGGAAAGAGAAACTCTTGACTTAAATCAATTAAGTGAAATTTTATCTGAGGCAAAGAAATTACTNCAAAGTGAAGANCCAAAAAAAGCATATGCAATGGCTTCAACTATTCCTTTACAATTGGAAAGTACAGATTTNGCCATGGCGAAAGCGATTGAAAAATTAGAGCAAGCACAAAAAGCGATGAAATCTACAGAAGGTTTGAACACGGAAGACTTGTTCAATCGGTTAGAAAAAGCAGAAAAAGCGATGCATAGCGGCAATCAGGCACTGGTTTCTGGCATTTCCGACGGAATTATCCGAGAAATTGAAAGTGAACGTGCAGCAATGGATGATGTGCTGCGAGCACTCAAACAAAAGAAGCACCTCATACAGAAATGGAAAGATCGAGATGATAAATCAGAGTGGGATNNAAAATTGGAACAAATTGAATTGGCTGCTGAGGATTTATCTTGGACACATGCCCTGAAGTTNCTCTCTGATTTAACAAAAGAACTTGATGGGCAATCTCAGATTAAAACTGAAGTCATCGAACTACTCGAATATCTTAAGGAACAATGGAAAATACTGAGAAATCAATGTGAGGCCTCAAACATGGACATGACCGACTCTCGATTTGTTGAAATTGATGGNACAATGAGTGAAATAAATGACAAACTTGAGTCTGGTATGTATGAAAAATGTTTCCTACAGCTTTCTCATGTAGATAAGGCAATGGAATCTCTTCGCAGAGAAGTTTAATCCAGTAAACCATTGTTTAGTGCTTCTTCGAAATCAAGCCATCCAGGAAAACCTAAGTCAACAGGGAAGCCTCCAACTGTGATGATGATACCTGAGTAGAGTAAATGTGATGCAAACGGCAATGTAAAGTCCCAGTCTAGTTTTTTCCATGCCGATTTATTTGTGTTTGTTCCCTTCATGTGCCTTCTGACTACCCAAGCATTTGCATTCCAAGCATGTTTGCGCAATTGTTTCTCAGAAAGAACGTATGAAGGCGTAATCGTATGATTAATTGGCCAATCATCCATCCAATTTTCGTTTTGCTCATCGATCCAATTAAGTCCNGTTGTTTCAGGCTCCAATTCTTCAAATCCATGTTTTTCTCCAAAATATGAGGTTAACCATCTGACATGAGGATGCCTCGGTGAATGCTCCGCTAAATCATGTAGAATTTTCAGCGCTTCTTTCTTTTGACCAATGTCAAGCATGCATAACAATCTAGCAATTTGTCCATGAGTCCAACGTGAAACTTCGAATGTGTTGATCCATGCCTCAAGTTTGTTAAGAGCTAATTCACTCTTTCCAAATAGTCTCAAGCGCCCAATTTCTCCGATAATGTGCAATCTACCCGCCCCATCATTTCTCCAAACTAAATCACCAGAGGGTTTGCCATCCCAATATCGCTTGATGAGGTCAATGTTTCGGCGTGTAAGAGGGTCAACCATTAACATAGCTTGGCTGTCTGTATCCAATCTTTTCGCTGGATTGAGCAATGAATACATCCAACGTATTCTTGCTTCCTCTACACCTTTTCCTTTCATCAAACCTAACCGAGGTGTCGCTTCTTTGATGTCTCTTTGTGAAAGAGANGCAGAAAGCAAGAGCATCCGAGCAATACGTTCTCTCTTTCCAGACCTCATAGCCAATACAGAGATAGCCATTTGTTCAGATTCCTCCCATCTTCCAAGTCCCGCAAAAAGTTCCATACTCGCTTCTGACCGTTTTGAGAGGGTGAGACCTTGGACGCTTTCTTCGTGAATATCCTCAAATAAACTTTGTAATTTCATTAATGCTCTATGCCATGAATCATTATTCATCATCTTTTCAAAAGGTTCATGCATCCGGAAAATGGCTTTTTCATAAGCCACCATCTTTGCCCGTTCTTCACCCACCTTGGCATCAATCTTGATGTTTTCAAGTGACTGACTGTATTTTTTGGACCTTAGCCACACATACAAGAAAGCAACTTGACCCCCCGAAGATAGCATCCATGTAAGTTCTTCAAGTGCGTTTTTCTCCATCAGAACACACATATTATCCTGCCAAGCCCCGCATTGAGATGGTGTCGGTAAAAATGTTGAATCCCAGAAAGTTAGCATAGCAAGAGCAAGTAAAAGCATAGATTGGCCAGCAAAACCTGTAAAACAGAAATTGATGACTTTTGCTTGCTGGCTCCTTTCCGAGCGAATAAGTCGGGAATCTGCGAGTTTTATACTCCCGTAGCCGGCAACATCTTCGATATCCAAGAAAAGTATTCTTGCAACTTCATACACAAATAGAAACCCAACAATTGCAACGTTAAACAGTAAAAACATCAGGGTAAGAGAAACAAGAGGCACCCTGATACCCGGCTCATCAATAAAAGAAAATAGTTCAATGGCAAAGAACCCAATCACTCCTCCCTCTTCCATAATCGTGGATTGTATTCGATATTCAGGTAGTGAATTAACCCGATCGGAATGGATAAACATATCAGGATTTATAGCAAGTAAAATGAGTGACAAAAGAGTGTTAATAGCAACATATGGCATAACGGCCGTGTTAATAAAAACCAATTGGCTGACCACTTGTTCTCTTGCCGTTGGTTTCTCNGGGTGAAATGGGCTTGGCTCACCTCTTCCCAACATACCACTGCTGGCTCGAAGTGGTGCCCAACTCGAACCCAATATCCTGCCATATGCAATGATACTTGGCATAAAGGCAAAGAAAGCAACAATTGAGATTACACGAGAAGTTTCCATATCTGTTTCAATCAAATAACGAGCCATCACATAGATGAGAAAGAACCAAATAATTGCTAAAATTACTGCAAACACGATTTCCCAGGCTGATGAATCTTGCAATGTTGCTTTCAATCTTCTTTGTGGCTTGATGAGTTGCACCGACAAGGATGTTGCTGCACTTAGTATTGCAGGTAGGACAATACATACGAATGCAAAGCCCAATGACCATGAATGATATGCTTCAATCAGCCCCAATTGAAGAGAAATAAATTCAATGAGAATAATCAATGCACCTGATAAGGCTGTAGTGTAGGCGATAATCCCGAATTTCATGCTACGAGATTTTAGCAAAATAGTTGCTTCTTCAGCATCTTTTGTCACGGTNTGAACTTCATACCGCTTTGGCCCAGTAGGGAATGCTACTTGTAATCCTGCAAGAGACCTTGGAACAACCAAACGAAAAAATACATACGATAAGAGTACACCAAGCACTGGAATGAAAATGGAACTAAAGTTCAACTCATGACTAATGATTGGAGTTACCCACTTCATTTAGCCTCATCCTCGACATTATCGGCAACAATTGATGGTATCGGTATCTTTTGCTCAATTTCATCGGTAATTTTNTCGATAAAATCATCAATTGAAATTCCAGATTTCTGGACACCGGTTCTTGCACGAATTGATACTGTGTTTGTTGCTTTCTCTTCCTCACCGATTACGACNATGTAGGCCGGTTGTAGGGAACGATGTGTTCGAATCTTTTTCCCAATAGTTGCATCAGAATCATCAATTTCTACACGTATTCCCGCATTTCTCATTTTAGTTGTAAGTTCATAGGCAAAATCTGCTTGCTTTTCTGAAATTGTAACAATATGTACTTGTGTTGGACTTAACCAGGTTGGAAATTTGCCAGCAAAATGTTCAATCAAAACGCCACAAAACCGTTCCATTGAACCAAATGGTGCTCTATGAATCATCACAGGACGATGAAATTCACCATCAGAACCTTTGTACTTCAAGTCAAATCGTTCGGGAAGATTGTAATCCACCTGAACGGTGCCTAATTGCCATTCTCTTCCAATAACGTCTTTGACAACGAAATCTATTTTTGGACCGTAAAATGCTGCCTCTCCTTCTTCTTCTGTCCATTGAACTCCCATAGATTTTGCAGCATTACGACAGGCTGCTTCGGCAAGATCCCAACGTTTGGCATCACCAACATATTTCTCTGATTNTGGATCTCTCAATCCGACCCTAACCCTGTAATCCTTCATCCCAAGATTTGAGAAAATTATTTGCACCAATTCAATACAACCCTGAATCTCTTGTGCTATTTGATCTTCAGTCACGAAAAGATGTGCGTCATCCTGAGTGAATCCACGCACACGAGTCATTCCTGAAATTTCTCCTGTTTGCTCCCACCTGTATACCGTACCAAATTCTGCAAAACGAAGTGGTAAATCTCGATATGATCTCGCTTGAGATGCATAAATTTTCACATGATGTGGACAATTCATCGGTTTGAGCATGTATCCATCTATTTCTCCTTCGTCCAAGAAATTCGCAAGTTGTGAACAATCACAACCTTCTGATGCTAATTTTGCCATGACATCTCTTGGAATCATTGGAGGATATTGGCTTTCTTGATAATATGGGAAATGACCACTCGTCCTGTAGAGGTCCAATTTACCGATATGAGGAGTGAAAACTTGTTGATATCCTTGCCTAGATAAATGTTGAGAGATAAATTGCTGTAGTTCATTTCGAATAATNGCTCCTCTCGGTGTCCAAAGAATAAGCCCTTGTCCTACTGATTCATCGATATGGAATAATTGTAAATCCTTACCCAATTTTCGATGATCTCTCTTTTTTGCTTCATCCAATCTCCTCAGTGTTTCTTTGAGAGCATGCTTTGAAGGCTCAACAATNCCATAAATCCTTGTGAGTGGTTCTCTGGATTGATCACCTCGCCAATAAGCCGATGAAGTAGAGGTCAGTTTTACATTCATCAATTTTGATGTTGAGGGCACGTGAGGNCCTAAACAGAGATCGTACCANTCTCCTTGACGGTAAATTGTAGAACCTGTTCCTTCCTCTATTTTGTCGTTAATAATCTCTATTTTAAACGGATTTGTTTGAAACAANTTCTGTAGTTCATCCTCAGAACATTCAACCCTCTCAACTTGGAGATTTTTCCTAGATAATTCATTCATCTTCTTGGTGATTGTTTTCAAATCATTATCACTAATTTTTAAATCTGCAAAATCATAGTAAAACCCTCTATCCGTCGCTGGACCAATTGTTGGTTTAGCAGATGGAAACAATTCTGTAACAGCTTGGGCCAATAAGTGGGCCGCAGAGTGTCTGAGAATATCCATACCAGCATCTGAGTCTGAAAAAATACCACGAAGGGAACAATTTTGATCGATTATCGTCGATAAATCTCTTGCTTCATCATTGATATAAGCCGCAACGCAACCATGTTTTCGTCCAAAATGTTCGGAAACAATTTCATCAACTGTGATACCTGAAACGTATGAGTGAACTGAGCCATCATCCAGCATAACCTCGACCAATGACATCACTCTCACACTCAGACGGATTGTATCTCACTCATGACTTTGACGGAAAAATTACCACTCAACATCGAAATCATCACCGGTTTGTTGAGATGGTGATTTGAGTATCTCTACATTTGGTTTTTTTGCAGGTAAATCTTTTTTCGGCTTCATTATGAACTCTTTTCTTGTTTCGACTGCATCCACTTTTTGTTTAAACTTCAATTGTTCAACACGAGGTTTTTCAATATTAGTAGAAGTTTTCTCCGCTTCTTGAATCGATTCATCAAGGGTTTTCATTGACGAAATATCACGAGCAACAATCGATTCTAGGGTCAAATCGTCTCCGTCCATACATCTGTGAAGCATCACATCAAATCAAATGTATGTACTATTTGACCAGTTTTATGCGGGTTGGAATTCTCGTCAATCCTGATGCTGGTTTAGGTGGGAAATTAGGCCTCAAAGGAAGTGACGGAAAGGCGATTGAAGCCCGGGAAGCAGGGGCAGAAGATCGGGCCGGTCCACGAATGATGAATTGTTTGAGTTACCTTCCAGAAAATGTAACAAACAAATTGAATTTTATCGCAGCNCCTGGACGCATGGGTGGCGATTGGATACCGTTCAAATTCTCACCATCAGGTGAAAAACTCGAATTCTCAACGGCACAAGACACAATGATTTGGGTAAAACAACATACTGATCTTGATTTGTTAGTGTATGCAGGTGGCGATGGCACAACAAGAGACATCGTTCAAGCATTAGATGGTCGGGACCTGCCAATAATCGGAGTACCTGCTGGTGTCAAAATGCATAGTGGATGTTTCGCAACCACTCCTAGAGCTGCTGCAGAAGTCATCATGGCCTATGCGTCGGGAGACTTGTTGCTCAGTCGAACTGAAGTAATGGACTTGGATGAAGAAACATATCGTCAAGGCGAGTGGAAAGTGAAACTCTATGCCCAGGCATTTACGCCAGCCGCCCCGAGATTTATACAAGGTTCCAAAGAACAAATTGAACGCGAATCTGAAGAGGAAACAATTGAGGGGATGGCAGAACACATTCATGAAATGATTCAAGATGAGCCAAACCTCCTCCTGATACTTGGTAGTGGAGGAACAATCAAAGCGATTGGTGATGAAATCTCTCTCGATTTATCTTTACTTGGGATTGATATATTATTGAAAGNTAAACTTCACAAAGATCTCAATGAGCAACAAATTCTTGATTTGCTCGACCATCATCAAGGCCCTGTAAAACTATTTCTCTCTCCTATGGGAGGGCAAGGCTTCTTGTTGGGTAGAGGGAATCTCCAACTCTCTCCCGACGTCATTCGTGCTGTCAAATTAGAAAATATNCTTGGCATAGCAACTCCATCGAAACTGCTTACACTGGACCAATTAAGAATTGATACTGGAGATGAGTNATTAGATGCAAACATTCGCAAAAGAAAATTTGTGAAAATCTTGCAAGGATATCGAACTACTCGTGTGATAAGAGTTGCTGATGAGTGATTACTCCTCTTCGTAAGAGGATAGCGAAGTTTGTGCAAATTTCACCATCGCTTCAACCTTAAGTCGGCGATGGACAAGTGATTGGTGCATGAGTGAGATAATCTCATCCCATGTTTCCGCAGATAGTGCTTTTTGTCTTTCTTCATCAGTTTCCAACAGCATATTCCCTGCATGCCAAAATCGATCGGGAAATGGTTGGGTGAAAATTTCTTCGATGTAGCCAAAAGTATCCTCAAGTGATGATGAAGGCTGACCGACTAGATTTTGGAATAAAATAACGTTTTCAGCCCACACGCTTGCCAACTCATTCCATTGCACTTCTGANGGATCCCCAGACGGNGGTTCGATAAGTTCTATTTCTGCCCGGAGGTATAACTTTCCGCTTGGATCATCATCTCGATACTTTTTCTCAAGGTCTGACACAGGTGGAAAAATCATCCCAAAGTTTTCGTAATCTAATGCCGCAGGTATAATTTTCTTTATCTTAAAGCGACCTTGGCCATTTGCTGTGCAAAGGAGATTTGAGCCCTCTTCTCTAACATCTTCAACCCTAGCCAAGCATCCATATTCAAGTGGTTCAGACCACCCNTGTGGACGGGTAGAACCAACATCTACCATGCAATACCCAAAAGGAACATCATCAAGGACACAATCATCCATCATTTGTTTGTATCTAGGCTCAAATATCCTGAGAGGTTCTTCACATTCTGGAAGAAGCCCNTTGGGAAGCACAAACAAGGGTAAACACAAGCTCTCGCCGGTCATGCCCTNTATTGATGTGGATTCATATTTCAAAATTTGTTAANGCTAAGAGAAAAAATTGCATGGGAATCAAATCCTATATTTTGATATGANATCAAGCACAAAATTCATACAAATCCTGCATAGGTGGGAGAAAAAGAACATCATAACGATATCCTCAAAACCAACCTATTATGCCCTTAAGGTATGCAAAGGGCGCTATTGATGCTGGTAGTATTACTTCCGGCAATGTTCTCTGGCTGTTTTGGAGAAGATAACTTAGCCGAAGCCGAAGCAGAGGAGGCTGCATACCTTCAGCCTTGGGAAAGAGCAGATAAANCATACAATGATAGCGGCGTATTTAGCAGAGTCACAGAAAACGGATCTTATGGNACAGACACTGTGAGAAGCGTGTATGTTGATGTTCCAACTATCACAGCAGCAGACGGCGGAGCCGGTTTNACCGGTGATGCTGTAGTACACTTGGGCCTGTGGTTGCCAATTATCGAGGGNTGTGATTGGGAAGCNGGCGACCTTTTAGAGANATGTCGCGTACCAGTTATTGCTGAAATCGGGCCATATTACAACGATGGAGATGTCGATGCGCTAACTCCTGCTGACAGGCTGGGGCGATTCTTGATTGAGAATTACGTACCACATGGATATGGTGTGGCACAGGTTAGTGTATTTGGAACTGGTGAATCCAACCACTGCATGGATCTGATGGGAACCGATGAGCAGAGAGGAATTGATGCGGCTGTATCATGGCTTGGTAGCCAAGGTTGGTCCAACGGAAAGGTTGGAATTATTGGAAAATCGTATGATGGAAGCACACCTTGGCAAGCTGCAACCTTTGGCAACCCGTACCTTGCGACTATCGTTCCAATGTCCGGGTTAGTTGGTGTCCACGAACTAATGTGGCGCAATGGAAGTATGGAGGCAAGAGGCGCAATCATGCACAATGGCGTCTACGGTTCCTTTGGAATCGACGGCGATGCTGGAGATGTTGAAAATGCCTGCGAAGGTTATGCTGAAGGATACGCAAATGGGCCTGCAGCATATTTACTTGGGAATATGGTTGACTATGCGGGAAATACTTACTGGACTGAAAGGTCATTTATGGGTAGAGTCTTAGAAAATTACAACGGTTCTGTTTACATTATTCAAGGAATGCAGGATTGGAACGTAGACCCACACATGGCGTTCCCGATACACCAACAAGTTGCAGATGCGGGAATAGAGGTCAAAACTCTCGCTGGACAATGGGCGCACGATTATCCTGACCGCGTCTCAGGACACAGTTCTCAAGGTGCTGGACGTGGTCAAGAAGCATATCCTTACACTTTGAGATGGGATTGGGCAGATGAAATGCTATACTGGTTCAACTGGTACCTAAAGGGCGAAGGAGATGCGCCAATACTCGGTGTCGAAATGCAAGACAATCGTGGCGGTTGGAGATTTGAGTCTAGTTGGCCTTCAGAGGATACACAATATTTGGATATCTCGGTTGAAAGTTTGGGACCAAGCGATGCAATAGTTGGCCCAGGATATGGACCTATCACGTTCTCATATGGTCCTTTTGAAAACGATGCGTATATCGCAGGAATGCCTACACTACACATGTCAGCTACAACACATACAACTCAAAATGGACACGTGTTTGTGGAAATGACAGACGATGACGGGATACACTTAGGCCACGCTGTGATGGATTTGAGATTCCATGCAGGAGGTAGAGACGGAGTTTTACAGATCGCTCCATTTTCAACTGTTTTAGCTAAAATGGAATTTATGCCATTAGACGTATTCTTAACAGCAGGCGAATCGATCCACTTTACAGTCACACAAACTGGTGAAGATTATGTTCCAAGTCCTGCATCAACAGGCTACTTTACAGTAAATTGGGCAGCCAGTACATTGACGTTACCACTAGTAGAACGCTCATGCGAGGACTTGTTCCAAGTGCCGATGATTGAGTATGATGGCTCAGCAGGAAGAATTGCATGCTAATTCTTCTAGTCATATTACATATGAACAATATTAAATTTTTATCTTAGCATCTCTTAATGCCGTAAAGTCATCAACTTTCTTGAGGAATTCTGTTATCCATCAGGCGTCGCCAAATTGGAGGGANCAAACAGNNCCAAAATAGGGCAAAGTAGCCNGAGGGCATCTGAGGAGCCTTCTCGTACCCCTCTAATTCCCAAAGAGGGAGTGANGATTTCANATGATGAGCTGGATGCAAGGGCAGTTCAAGTAAAGTCCACCTTGACCAAACACTTCTTGATTCCCANGAATGTAAGTGAGTATGCTTCTCACCAATTTCTCTCCTCAAACCATAATGTTGAATATAATTCACATATTCAAGCAGAAAAATAGCGATGCTTGCCTGTAACATAAATGCCAGCAAGACCCAATGACCCAAGAACCACCACAAAGAGGTAAGCATCAATATTTGAATNAAATATCCTCTCAATACAGGNTTCTGCATACCNTTNCTTCCTCGGTCNTCATGCACTTTCAGNGCNGAAAATAACTGGCGAGGGATTGCCTGGAGTATGTGAGACCATAATCCTCGGCCTTTAGGTGCGCTAACAGGATCTAAATCCGTAGCATAATGCCGGTGATGACCATGATTATGCTCGGTTGTAAAATGAGAATATAATACAGTATAGAGGTTTAACCTTGCTAACCACCACATCAAAGTTCCTTTCTTTCGNTGNCCCAACTCGTGCGCGTTTACAATTCCAGANATGCCACTATTCATNGCTGTGGATAAAGCAGCACAAAAAGTAGTCCAAGCAAATTGGTCTTCATGAGCACGCCAAACTAGTGTGATGATAGCAATTGTTTGCAAAAGGACGTGTATGTTGAGCAAAAATAGCCATTTTTTGGGAGATTCACTTCCATCTCTAGCNGGTATCTTCTGCGGAGAAAATAAATCTATCAAGGGATACAATCCCAAAGCCAGAACAATTCCAGCTAAGGTCCAAATTCCAGAAAAAATATTTCCGCAAATAACAGATAATGGCAGAATGAGACCAAAACCGTGCCAGAGTACGGACTCCGAACTCGCTCCGACACGNCTCTGCATGATTCACTGTCTAATGNGGTTACAAAAAAATGTTGACATATAACCATCGTGGAATAAAGCGAATCTTCTTTTATCCGAACTTTTGTGTTATAGTGTGACCACAGANGACANGGNTACATNCACTCGGTGGTATCTCAAGGGATTATTTCTTTTTGTTACAGGCTTTATTATCGCATCACTGAGAACCATCTATCTCTTTTTGAAGGAATGGGACCTTGTGAATGCATTCTGGCCACACGCCATCTTGACATTAGAANTCTCCATGATAATGAGAGAACATATTCGGCTATATTCAGGAGTAGTAAGTTTGTTACTCATTTGCTCAGCCGTTTTCTTTATTTCTGAAACAAGAGGGTGGAAAGCACCGAAATATTCTGGGGCAATTATTTCCCTTTTTTCCGGGATTNTTATTGGNTTACTGNTGCAACACATGTTACTGGATTGGTCTTATTTTCGAGGAGGNTTTTTGCTTCTACCAACACTGCTCGCTGTTATTTTGTTACTCATGTGTTCGATTCCGTTATACTCAGGTGAGAAACAATACAAACAAAAAAACAGTCGTGAGAAAATCCTCAGGAGTATAGGGGCTGTTTTTGCTTGTCTGCTCATGGCTCCAGGACTTAACACGGTTCTTGGGTTCTCACCATCACCTCCATCCCAGCCAGCCGCTGGTTATGGAGGGCCACCTGGCCCTTATGATGTAAGCATCCAAGCCTTTCCTTATGATTTCCCTGATGAAATTGAATCCATGCGAAGGGATTACGAAACTGATGTTGATTTTTCAGTATACCTCGCTTTACCAAAACTTCCTGAACAAGCAAATCTATCAACCATACCGATGGCAATTTTGCTTCATGGTTTTGCCTCACCATCTTTCGATTCCTATCGTGATTGGGTCGAACACCTAGCCGCGAGAGGGGTTGCCGTAGTCTACATCCAGTATCTTTCTGATGTGTGGCCAGAGGGTGCCGATGATTTTGATTTGATCGAGCAGAATGGTATGTCCAATCATCCACAACACCTCCCACGAAAGGTAGTTCTTGACACAGCAGTCGAGACCATTGTTCAAGAAATTATATTGCCGTCCCAGAATGGTTCTTTTTCTAAACATCTTCATAATGCTTCAATCAATCCATCACATCTGCTCATAGGAGGCCACAGCCTAGGGGCTGGCTATGCCTTGGTAGTCATGGATGCTATATTGGAAAAGGGCTGGGGAAATGAAAGCCTATTCGTTAGTTTAGAAGCTTCCTATGCAAGACCTGTTCAGCCAAGTCTTCAAATCAATATCTCAAAAATTCCACCACATACGCTCGTACATACAACAATTGCAGAAGATGACATGAGCGTGAATGATTGCTTCTCAGTATTCCATCAGAATTTATTCAAAAATTTGCCTAGTAACAATAACTTACTACTCGAAATTCAAAGCGATCGGCATGGTTTTCCTCCATGGATAGCGTCCCATTATTATCCCGCAACTGAAGTACACGATGAGTTGGCTGATTGGGGTTTTTATCGAAGAGTTGATGCGCAGGGAGATTGGTTATCTGCACGAAACAGAGACGACACAAATACCGAATCATGGGCATACAATCACTTATTCGACCCCATGATTTTATCTGAAATGGGAGATTGGTCTGATGGCACACCCGTTAAGCCGATTTCTATATGGGAAGATGCATTGAATACTGTATCAAAATTTTCTCACTGTGGCGCTTGGAAAGGACCTTGAGTTATACTTCCTAAACNGGCCTTTATATTGGACAATAGTTTTGTTTAATTAGGGGAAAATAGTGGACAGAATGGTTGTCATGGAAGAAGGAAAATGTCCAGTCATGCACGGAGCACATAGTACAAGCAATACAGGTATGAAAAATACTGATTGGTGGCCNAAGAATCTAAATCTGTCTATTCTTCATCAACACGATGCAAAATCAAACCCAATAGGAGTTGATTTTGACTACGCAGAAGCTTTCAAATCTCTCGATTATGGAGCATTGAAGTCCGATCTTCATGCGCTGATGACCGATAGCCAAGATTGGTGGCCTGCTGATTATGGTCATTACGGACCATTTTTTATCAGAATGACCTGGCACGCTGCAGGTACTTACAGAATCGGGGATGGACGTGGAGGAGCAGGTACTGGCGCACAGAGATTCGCTCCTCTCAACAGCTGGCCTGATAACGGAAACTTGGATAAAGCTCGCCGACTTCTGTGGCCAATCAAGCAGAAGTACGGTAATGGAATCAGTTGGGCAGACCTGCTTGTTCTAACAGGAATCGTTGCCATTGAATCCATGGGGGGACCCGTGTTCGGATTTGGCGGAGGTCGTCCAGATATTTGGCACCCTGAAGAAGACATCTACTGGGGAGCAGAAGATGAGTGGCTTGGTGACAATAGATACGGGGATACGCGTCAAGATCTGGAAAACCCCCTTGCTGCTGTACAAATGGGACTAATCTACGTTAATCCTGAAGGTCCAAACAGCAACCCAGATCCTCTCTTGAGTGCACAAGACATCAGAGAAACATTCGCAAGAATGGCAATGGATGATGAAGAAACTGTCGCCCTAACAGCTGGTGGCCACACATTCGGTAAGGCACACGGTGCTGGAGATGCAGCACATGTTGGTGCTGAACCAGAGGGCGCTGGAATCGAAGAGCAAGGTTTCGGGTGGATGAGTACACATGGTTCGGGCAAGGGCAGAGACACGATCACTTCTGGAATAGAAGGAGCATGGACTGCAAACCCTACTGAGTGGGATAACGGATACTTTGACCTGCTATTCAAGTACGAAAACAGTTGGAAGTTGGTAAAGAGTCCTGCAGGTGCGAACCAATGGACTCCAGAAAACCCCGATGAGGGAGACATGGCACCAGATGCTGAAGACCCTGCCATGAAAGTTCCAACAATGATGACGACCGCTGATATGGCAATGATCCGTGATCCTGCTTACAGAAAGATTTCCAAGCACTTCCATGAGAACCCTGATGCATTTGGTGATGCATTCGCTCGAGCTTGGTTCAAATTGCTACATCGTGACATGGGACCAAAATCAAGATACTTAGGACCTGATGTCCCTGCTGAGGAATTAATTTGGCAAGACCCAGTTCCAGCTAGTTCCACCTCTTACGATGTAAATGCAGTAAAGGAAGCGATTAAGGCAAGCGGCTTATCTATCCCTGAAATGGTTGAAACCGCTTGGGCAAGCGCATCCACTTTCCGTGGCTCCGACTTCCGTGGTGGAGCAAATGGTGCTCGCATCAGACTGGCTCCACANAAAGACTGGGAAGCAAACAAACCTGAACAATTATCCAAGGTTCTTGATGTTTTAAGCGGAATCGCAGATGCAAATGGTGCTAGCATTGCTGACACAATTGTACTAGCAGGTAATGTCGGCATCGAAATGGCATGCGGCAAGGTAGTTCCATTCACACCCGGTCGTGGAGATGCAAGCGCTGAACAAACAGACGCTGATTCATTCGCTGTTCTTGAACCAGTTTCTTGTGGATTCAGAAACTACCTAATGAAGAATTACGCTGTCAGTCCAGAAGAAATGATGNTAGATAAAGCACAACTTCTCGGCCTAACAGCACCTGAAATGACTGTCCTAGTGGGCGGAATGCGATCTCTTGGTATCAGTTCAGATGAGCGAGGACTTTGGAGTGATAGTAACACACTAGATGCTTCATTCTTTAACACCCTAATTGACATGAGTGTCGCATGGACACCAACGGGTAGTAATTCATATCAAGCAAAAGATAGGCAAACAGGAGCCAATGTACGAACTGCCAGTCGTTATGATTTGGTATTTGGAAGCAATTCTCAACTTCGTGCTATTACAGAGTTTTATGCCCAAGATGACAACAGTGACAAATTCGTTACTGACTTTATCTCAGCTTGGAATAAAGTCATGAATGCAGACATTTTTTGATTTTGCCTAAATAAAAACAGCAACATCATCCAAGGGCTTTCTGGTCAANTCTGGAACCATCGCATCCTCGGAAGGGTATCCAACAGGCATAACCAACATGGCGTGTTCGTGTGCAGGCCTTCCGAGCAAATCTCGTAAGAAACCCATCGGTGAAGGAGTATGTGTAAGCGTTGTCAATCCCATGTTATGAATAGCCGATATAAACAGGCCTGCTGCAATTCCGCAAGACTCCATTGAATAATAAGTCGGACCCCACTCCCCATTCATCCGTAAACGCTTGCTTTGACGAAATAACACAACAATCCATGGTGCTGATGTGAGATGAGTTTTTACATAATCTGTGCCAAGTGGCTGAATAACTTCTGCCCAGGCTTCAGGCATTCTCTCATCATAGGTTTTTTTTTCTTCGAGTTCCGCAGCGTCACGAATTTCTGATTTCAATTTCTGATTGTTTACGGCAACAAATGTCCATGGTTGGAGATGGGCACCTGAGGGNGCAGTACTCGCTGTTTTTATGGCAAATTCAATCAGTTCTTTTTCAACTGGTTCTTCAGAAAAATGCCTCGTAGTTCGACGNTTATCCATCAAACTGAAAAACGATTTTGCCTTTTCTTTCATCATATTTTTACTTAATTTTTCGTATTGAAGAGGTAAAAATGAACGTGATTCACCATCATTCATGAGTAGACGAGGATGAATGGACCTATGGTCATTGCCGGTGTTGGTAAACATCCTTTGATAAATAAGCGAACTTGATTTCATCTCATGGAGAGAAAGAATGTTCTCATCGTGGGTGGTATGAGTGATATGGCTTCACCATTGATTGAAAAATTGACCTCAGAAGACTTTCAAATCATTTCGATTTCTAGAGGAGAAAATAATAATCCCAAAATTTTGCATGTTCAAGGTGATGCGCTCGATGAGAAAAGTTATGAAAAGGCGCTTGAATTACTACAAGGCAAATCGCTTGATGGAGTAATTCATCTCGTAGGTTCGCTCAGCTTGAGACCTCCTCATGCTTTATCCAAGGAGGCTTTTGAAGAAGTTATTGCAACAAATCTTGTCACCGCTTTCCTCAGTTTATCTAAATGTGGGAAATACATGCTCAGAAACGGGGGTGGAAGGATGGTCTTTGTCTCAAGCGTGGCTGCATCTCTTGGTTTGATTAATCATGAAGCGATCTCCGCTGCGAAAGGAGGTGTGGAATCGATGGTTCGTTCTGCCGCAGCAACCTATGCTCAAAGAAACATCAGGGTGAATTGTATCGCCCCTGGATTAACAGATACAAAAATGACAGAACAGATGGTTAAATCCCAATCTCAAAGAGAAGCTGCTGTTGAAATGATTCCAATAAAGAGGATAAACATGGCTGAGGAAATGGCTCGAACAATGGCCTGGCTCATCAGCGATGCTCCTGATAACTTAACCGGTCAAGTCATCCATCTGGATGGCGGGATGGCGAATTTAAGAAATTGATTTTTCTTAACGGATTGACGATTTTATCAGTCCAAGAAAATCATTACTAAGATTTCAAGTCAACAGGACAGGTATTGATTCCTAGGACACGGTAGATGTAACAATTCCCTGAAATTACATTAAAAATCAACACACCAGCGACCCCCAACGCCATTATTCCAATAAATGAATCATGGGCAACATCGAATGGATTGGCAAGTATTATCACTGCCACAATTGCTCTGATTATTCTATCTGTATTNCTTTGATTTGTGATTATCANCTTGAAGCCGTCATCATCTGCCATGGTTATTTTNTANCTAGCATGCTAAATNTAATTATCNATTGTNCAATTCNACAACACTTCAANAATNGAACAAATTTAACNAATNGACGATTTTATCAATCCAAGGAAAGGTGGAGAAGGACGNTTTGGACGGCTCTTAAATTCAGGATGGAATTGAACGGCTACAAAATATGGATGNTCTTGTAATTCCAATATCTCACAACGTTGACCTGATTCATCTTTCCCAACAAACTTCATCCCATGTGATTCGATTCGTTCAATATAATCTGGGTTTACCTCATACCTATGCCGNTGTCTCTCGTATACTTGGTCAACTCCACCATACAAATTTCGAATGTTTGAATCATTCACGAGGAAATTAGTCGCTCGACTTCCCAGCCTCATTGTTCCACCTAAATGTGTTTTAGAGATTTCAGGCATGAAAATCACAACTGGGTGTGGTGTTTTTTCATCAAATTCTGTAGAATTTGCTCCCTCAAGACCAAGAACATTACGACAAAATTCAATGGTAGCTACCTGCAATCCCAAGCAGATTCCTAGGTATGGTACCTTGTTTTCTCTAGCATATTTTGCTGCCAATAATTTCCCTTCAATCCCTCGATCGCCAAAGCCACCGGGAACCAAAATCCCGTCAGACCGTTTCAAGGCTTCCCATGAATCATGAGTGCTGTCTTCTAGATTGCTAGCCTCAATCCATTCAATCACCAATTGACGGTTTTCTGCATGTGCAGCATGCTGAAGCCCCTTAATTACACTCAAATATGAATCGGAAAGCCCGGTATATTTACCGACCATTGCAATGTTTACTATTTCCTGACAATCATCAACCTGTTGGGCCATGGATCCCCATTGCTTCANAAACTCAGANCCCTCACAGTCGATACCTAATAGCGAACACATACCNTGTTTTTCGAGAAGAAGTGGAACCCGATAAATATTGGAAACATCATGCGCACTAAGCACTGCTTGAGTAGATACGTGACAAAATTGAGCTATTTTTTCCCTTGTATCAAGAGCCAAAGGTGTTTCTGAACGGCACACGAGAATGTCAGGAATGATTCCAAGACTCCTTAATTCCTTTACAGAGTGTTGCGTAGGCTTAGTTTTCTGTTCCCCAACAGGCCCCATCACTGGAACTAAAGAAACATGAACAAAACAAATATTCTCTCTACCAACTCTGAATTGGAATTGTCGTAATGCCTCTATGAACGGAGCACTCTCTATGTCTCCCACTGTTCCTCCTAACTCAATAACACAAGCATCTGGAAGTTTGTCATCATCAGATTTTTTTGANACTTCTTCAATCCAATCTTGGACTGCATCGGTTATGTGAGGTATGACTTGGACTGTTTTTCCAAGATAGTCTCCCCTTCGCTCNGCTTCGATAACCTTAGCATATATTTTCCCTGTTGTGAGGTTATTATCACTTTGCAAATTGATGTCGAGAAAACGCTCATAATTCCCCAAATCAAGGTCTACTTCNCCACCATCATCTAAAACAAATACTTCTCCATGCTCAAATGGACTCATGGTGCCTGCATCACTATTCAAATAGGGGTCGATCTTTATCGAGGTTACTTGTAAACCTGCACTTTTGAGCAGCACGCCAATACTACTGGCAGTAACTCCTTTACCCAATCCTGAAAGGACCCCGCCCGAGACAACAACGTACTTCATGGCCTCAACGGGATTAACATCGGTCGCGTCCAATAGATGAACCTTGGGGTTCAAACTTGTGTAACTGGGAGAAAGTTATATCTCGTGGAAGAGAAATCAATTCATTCAACTTCAAATTCAAGTATAACTTTTCCACAATTACCATCGCTAACTATCTGCATCGCATTCTTGAAATCATGGTATGGAAAGCGATGTGTGATGATTGGTGAAGGGTCCAAACCATCAGAAAATAATGCATGCATTTTTTCCCAAGTACCCCACATTTTACGGCCGTTGATCCCTTTCAAGTGAAGGTATCTGAAAACAATATCATTCATTGGAATATCAATCAATTCATTGCCATATACCGATAAGACATTCAAATAACCACCCATACGCGTAGACCGTATTGCATTTTTTATCGCCTCAGANGAGCCAGAAAACTCACATGAATTATCAACNCCTCTTCCATCTGTCTGCTCAAGAATGGAATGAACGACATCATCATCTTTACCAAGAACAACATCCGCACCAAGTCTTTTTGCCAAATCCATACGGTATTTATTGTCCCAGTCAATGGCTATGATTTTTCCCGCACCCATCATTTTTGCAACCATCACACTGAACAATCCAATAGGGCCTAAACCATGAATGGCAATAGTTGAGCCTTCAACTGGCCCTCCTGTCAGTGTATGAATCGCATTCCCTAGTGGATCTTGTATCGATGCAAGAGTGAGAGATAAATCAGAAGGATTTGTTCGAGCATTGATAGAAGGGACACAAAAGAAAGGTGCAAAGGCTCCATGATTATGAACACCAAAAATTGAACCGTTTTCACATACATGTGCGTTACCTTCATCGCAACGAGGACAATCCCAACATGCAATATGGCATTCAATGCTAACTTGTTCTCCGATTCTATCCTCTACACCTTCACCAATTGCGATAATTGTCCCGCATGTTTCATGNCCAGTAACCGTTCCTAGATCGACATTTGCGCGACTCCATTCATCCCATTTCCAGATGTGTAAATCAGTCCCGCAAATACTTGTGGAATGAGTTTTTACCAAAACTTCTCCATACTTTGGGACTGGTACTGGTAACTCTTTTTGTAAGAAACCATCAGGCTGGTCTTGTGCCTTGACCCATGCCAACATTGTGCTTGGGATTTCGGACATAAGGTTGGGTTATCACGGCCGTTCTTAGGACTTCGCTCCTCTTATGCCATTGGATTCTCGAGTCTTTCTTGTACATCTTCGGGAATCTCTGCGTCCTGTTGAGCCCATAAAATGTCATCTATTCTCAACACTGAAATGGCTGCTTCATTACCACCTGTTATGATTTGAGAGACTACTGAAAAAAGATCATANACGTTACGTTTAACGGAACAGTCAAACGATTTATTTTCATGATTGATGCCAATTGTAGAACCTATTTTGGATTGTGAGGCTGTAAGTGAGAGAATAGAATCAGTTGGATCCATGCCCGCATTTTCTGCCAACACTCGGGGAACAATTTCGAGGGCGTCAGCCCAAGCCTCAATGGCTAATTGCTCTCGTCCAGGAATAGTTTCAGCGAAACGTCTCATGCTGCGAGCAAGAGCGATGTATACGGCTCCAGCACCCGGAAGGACTGATGGATCACTCCTCATTTGGCATGCGACGCCGAAAGCATCGTCAAAGCACCGTTCTACCTCTGCGGTAATCTCATCGGTGGTACCTGTGGCCACGAAAGTTGCTCCTTTGCCTTGTGATTCTAAAATCCAATAATTTACACCACCGATTTGTTCTTGTCTCGATNTGGCGAATATACCAACGTCCTCTTCTCTCATTGACAAAACATCGTTGATTAATGATGCCCCTGTTGACCGAGAGATGAGGTCTAGATCATTTTTCTCTACCCTCCTGTAGGCTAAAATTCCTTTGCGGTAAAGAGATTCCCTAGCTTCATCATCAATTCCATCTCTACAAACAACCAATTGTATGCCGTTATCATTTATCTTCTCAACTATAGTTTCAAGTCTTGAAATCTCTTGTTTTCTAAATGCTTCTAGAACTCCTGTGGATTCAACTTTGATCTTCACATCGCTGGTCAAACTTTCTCGTTCTATACCACCATCTATGAGTAAGATTTTACCGTTACTTAGGTTAGTATTCATTTCTGGATGTACGCAAGTCTTTGCAACCATAAGGCCGGATACTAGCCTGGTTCCAGAAACTGAATCCCCTGTTAGTTGAAGTTTTTTCACACGTGTTGCATCTGATTTATTGCTTGCCTCATCAAAGATGTTATCTGCTGCTTCAACTGCAAGTTTTGAAAGTAATTCTCGACTTTCGGCGTTAAGTTTACCTTCTAACACTGTACGTACCACTTCCATAGATGGTGCTTCTAACTTCAATGAATGTAATTCACTCATGGCGTGATTCTCGGCCATAGAATATCCTCTCGATACCACGGATGGATGAACTCCTTGAGATACGAGATACCACGCATTCCTCAATAATTCTGCACAAAGTATCACTGTAGAAGTAGTCCCATCGCTTACACTCTTTTCTTGGGTTTCGGATGCTGAAATAATCATCTTTGCGATTGGGTGTTCCACTTTTGCTGTTCTCAGTACAGTAACTCCATCATTTGTTACCAACGTCCTACCTTGATTATCGACCAATAGTTTGTCGAGCCCTTTGGGCCCAAGAGTACTCCTAACCGCCCCTGCAAGGGCCAGTCCTGCGGCCACATTTTTCCTCAAGGCTTCGTGACCCTGAGTTCTTTGAGTATCCTCAAGAATTGAATTCTCGCTCACGGCCCTGCCACTTGCTTCTCAGACTTAAGTCAAGAGGATATGAAGAGTTGGGTTCATATATGACCTGTTTCTACGACTATACAACCGATGGTTAAGTAGTGGTGGCGAGATGACAAAGGATTGGGAAAAAAATCTGCTTCGTCAACTTGCAGAAATGCTACGAAAGATGGGCATGAAAGTCGATGAAAATCAACTCAAAGGCCTACTTGAACAGTTCCGAGACAAATTTGATGCGATGGGTATTGACGAAGAAAAATTAGCGCGAGGAGAAGTTAATTTCAATTTCGATATGCAAGACTTTTCCAAATTTTTCGCTTCTGGTATGTCATTTGATAAATTTCTATCCAATCTAGGCGTGGATGTCAAAATTGGGGCTGATCCAGTTGAGATAGAAGTTCCTGATGAACAAATTACCGATGTAGATCTAATTCGCCTACCGGTGGAGGACGTCTACCTGAGTGGATGGAATATGTCAGTGACCGTCGATCTCGCTCTAAAGATCAATACTGAAGAAATAGAGGTGGCACTTACCAACGGAGGGAGTATTCTCCAAGTAATCGAAAACCCAGTTGATCCACCATTGGTATCCATAGAAATTCCACACCAGTGTGATGATGTTGTCAATTGGAGCTTAAACAACGGGATTCTCGATGTAACTCTAAAACTCTCACCCCAAGGGTCGGCTCTGAAAGAGCGAGAAAACAAAGACTCTGACGATTTTATTCCCGACATACCTGATGTCTCACTGGATTTTTCAGATGATGACGATGAAGACGATGGCGGTATACCAATTTTGTAGGTGTAAATAATGGCAAAAAAAGGAGTAATTGGAATAGACTTAGGAACAACAAATAGCTGTGTTTCGGCAATTGAAAATGGCGAAGCAGTCGTCATCCCAAATGCAGAAGGAGCGAGAACAACCCCCAGTGTGGTTGCTTTCGCTAAAGACGGTGGTGAAAGATTAATCGGCATTACAGCAAAACGTCAATCTGTCACCAACTTCGACAGGACTATTGCCTCAGTCAAGAGACATATGGGAGAAGATTGGAATGTTGAGATTGATGACAAATCTTACACTCCTCAAGAAATCAGTGCCTTTATCCTTCAAAAATTAAAATCTGATGCTGAAGCATATCTTGGAACAGAGATAAACCAAGCAGTTATCACTTGTCCAGCATACTTTACTGATGCTCAAAGAAAGGCAACAAAAGATGCCGGGCGCATCGCTGGGTTGGAAGTCCTAAGGATCATCAATGAACCAACTGCTGCTGCTCTGGCCTATGGTGTCGATAAAGATGAAGATCAAACAATCCTGGTCTACGATTTAGGAGGAGGGACATTCGACGTTTCAGTCTTAGAAATCTATGACGTTGACGGACAACCTCAGATAGAAGTCAAAGCAACAGCGGGAAACAATAAACTTGGAGGAGATGATTTTGATGAAGCCGTCATTCAATTCCTTATATCGGAATTCAAGAAAGGAACCGGTGTTGATTTAGGCAAAGACGTACAAGCAATGAGTCGATTGAAGGAAGCAGCAGAAAAGGCGAAAATAGAGTTATCTGGGACTGGTCAAACACAAGTTAATCTCCCCTTCATTACCATGAGCGATGGACAACCCGAACACCTCGATATCATGCTAACAAGAGCGAAATTTGAGGAGCTCATATCAAAGATGGTCGAAGATACCATGAAACCTACACGCCAGGCAATGAAAGATGCCGGATTGAAAAAAGGCGATGTCGACAAAGTGATACTAGTAGGTGGCTCAACGAGAGTTCCTGCTGTGCAAATAGCGATTGAGAAAGAAACTGGTATTGCACCCTTCAAGGGCATCAATCCTGATGAAGCAGTGGCTATGGGTGCAGCACTTCAGGCGGGCATCATTGCCGGTGATGAAACTGTTAGTGATGTTCTCTTGTTAGATGTAACACCTCTTACTTTGGGAATTGAGACACTTGGCGGGGTAACGACTACAATGATCGAAAGGAATACCACTATCCCCACAAGGAAATCAGAAGTGTTCTCAACTGCTGCTGACAACCAACCTGCTGTTGAAATCCATGTTCTTCAAGGGGAAAGAGAGTTCGCAAAAGATAACGTCACTCTCGGCCAATTCCATCTTGTTGGGATTCCTCCAGCTCCTAGAGGCACCCCTCAAATTGAGGTAACATTCGACATCGATGCAAATGGAATTGTCAATGTAAGTGCTAAAGACATGGGTACTGGTAAAGAACAATCGATTAAGATTGAATCTTCAACAAGCCTTACAGAAGAAGAAGTGAAAGCAAAAATTTCAGAAGCTGAATCATTCGCTGAAGAAGACAAAATGCGTAAGGAAAAAGTTGAGATGCGAAATATGGCAGACCAAATCGTCTACCAGACAAGAAAGACCATTGAAGAGGCTGGAGACAAATTAGCTGAAGATGACTCGGCTCCAACACTTGAAAAGGTCAAAGAATTAGAGGTAATGATAAAAGATGATGATGAAAAATTGATCGATCTTGAAAACCTTGATTTGGCAGGCATACAATCAAAAATTAAAGAAGTGGAAGAATCGATGCATGCAATCTCTGCGAAACTCTACGAAGCTGCCGCTGCTGAAATGGCATCCCAGCAAGAGGAATCTGATGATCAAGGCGTCGTAGATGCTGACTTCGAGGTTGTTGAAGACGAAGAGAATGAAGGTTGATTTCCAATTCAGAATTAATCGGATTCTTGAATTTCCATCAAGGTAACTCCACCTTCAACTTGGTCATTTGCTTGAAAATACAAAGTTGAAACCTCACCATTCACTGGAGAAACTATTTTGTGTTCCATTTTCATTGCTTCCATAATCATCAGCGGTTGACCTGTTGTGACTTCTTGTCCTTCAACAACGAGAACTTCAAGGATTTTCCCGGGCATTGGCGCAATCAGACCTCCCGAATCATCGGCGGTATTCGCTCCTTGTTCGACATATTCTAACTTCAAGATTTGTCCCGAAATGTGTACCCACCATTCATCCTTATGATTTGCAACAGTGACCTTGAACCTTCGACCATTCATGGTGGCCCACATGGTTTTTGGAGAATATTCAAGACGAATATTTGGTGAAGAAAAGGTCGTACCTGTCTTTTCAATTTCCAAATCAATCAATTCACCATTGAAAGAGAATTGCATCATGGAAACCTCCCTGACAAATTTTCAAATGGAGTTGGAATCTCTGAAGCGATAGCAGTTGATAATTGACGATTAGCCCCCATGGAATGTGAGGCATAGGTTGCTAAATATGCCAGCTCAATCATTTCTGAAGGGATTTCTTCATCCCAACCATCTGGCCAAATTGTTTCAATCATATCCGTCGTCGTCCGGCCAGTAATTACATCTGGATGCAGACATAATGCTCTCAAAAAAGTGATATTGGTGACACAGCCCAAAACGACAAAATCTTCGAGAGCACAACGCATCCGTGCCAATGCTTCCTCTCTAGATGGTGCCCAAACGATTAATTTTGATAACATAGGGTCATAATTTGGAGTGACTTCATCTCCTTCTCTAAATCCTGTATCTAAACGAATCCCTGGACCTTCAGGAGGTTGAAAACAGAGTAATTTTCCGATTGCTGGTAAAAAGTTATTTTTTGGATCTTCAGCATATAGGCGAACTTCAATGGCATGCCCCCTCATTTGACAGGTTTTTATCGACATTCTTTGGCCTTGAGCGATTCGGATTTGCTCTCTCACGAGGTCAACGCCAGTCACCATTTCTGTAACAGGATGTTCAACCTGAATTCGTGTATTCATCTCCAGAAAGAAAAACTCACCATTCGCAGAGAGGAGAAATTCAACGGTACCAGCACCAACGTAATCAACAGCCTTTGCTGCATTAATTGCCGCCTGCCCCATTGCCTCCCTTAGATTATCATTAACCGCAATACTTGGAGATTCTTCAAACACTTTTTGGTGACGTCGTTGAACAGAACATTCTCTCTCTCCAAGATGAATGGTACTACCATGCTGATCTGCCAAAATTTGTATCTCGATATGTCGACTACCAGCAAGTAATCTTTCGACATATATTCGATCATCTCCAAATGCCTTGAGGGCCTCTCGTTGGGCACTTTGAGCAGCAGATTGAATTTGATCTTCGCTATGGACGGCTCTCATTCCTTTTCCGCCACCTCCGGCTGAGGCTTTGAGTAATAGTGGGAAACCTACACGTTTGGAGGCCATAACGATTGCATCGATGCCTCCCTCGATTTCTTCTCCTGGAATAACAGGCACACCAGCATTTTTCATGGTTTTTCTAGCTGTCATCTTATCGCCCATGAGGTCTATGGCCTCAACTGATGGCCCTACCCAGATGATTCCAGCATTCATCACCGCTTCAGCAAATTCTGATCTTTCGGACAAAAAGCCATAACCGGGATGAATTGCATCTACCTTAAAATGCCTCGCAACGGATAGTATTTGTTCGATATCAAGGTAGGTCTCTCCAATTGTTTCACCATCGAGTGCTACCGTAATATCTGCCATTTCCGTGAATAAGGAATTTGCATCATCAGGAGCAAAAATAGCGACGGTTTCGATATCTGCCTCTCTGCAGGCTCGCAAAATCCGACAAGCGATTTCACCTCTATTGGCTACCAAAAGCCGTTGAATCATGCTCATTCCTCCAGCTTCCAATTCGGTGCTCGCTTTTCAAGAAATGAGGATAGCCCTTCTTGACCTTCCATACATCCTCGCATCTTGCTTGTGAAATCAAGGGTCCACTCTCTCAGAGCCTTATCGTCGAGATGCCATCGATCAAATCCAATGGTCAATTCTTTTGCGCTCGTAACAGCACAAGGTCCGGTGGAAAGCACTTCGCTGGTTAAAGAATCGACACATTCTGAGAATTCTTCCAATGTATCTACTATCTGCTCAACCATACAAATTCGTAATGATTCATCAGCACCGATACGTCCTGCCATCATTGCTAACCTTCTGAAATTAGCACTTCCAACTCTTCGGTAAACGTACGGTCCGATAACTGCAGGTAAGATGCCTAATTTTCCTTCAGACAAGGCTATTTTGGCTGTTTTTGTCATTACCACATGATCCATACATGCAATCAATCCAGCACCACCACCCAATGCAACCCCTTGTATCAATCCAATCGTAAAACATGGATGAGACCACAATTGATTGAAAAGGCGATCTAATTTTTGAGAATCTGCACGGTTTTCTTCAATGGATTTCGCACCAGCATCTCGCATCATATTGATATCAGCTCCCGCACAAAAGTGCTTTCCTGCTCCTGATATAATCAAAATCCGAAGATTGTGGTTTCCATCCTCATCATACAATGATTGGTTGTGCCCAACTGAATGATGAGCACTCCACTCAAAAACTTCAATCAACTGATTGATTAATTCAGGATTGAGGGCATTATATTTTTCAGGTCTATTCAGTTGAACTCTCAGTATTGAATCCTCGATTGATAATGATAACAAATTTGTTTGCGGCATTTCTTTCATGATTCCACCTACATCCTGAATACACCATAGCCCGCTTTTGGCAGCGGGGCTCTTTCACTAGCCGCAAGGGAAAGACCAAGTATATCCCGAGTTTTTCTTGGGTCAATAATTCCATCATCCCATAATCTTGCGGTTGAATAATACGGTGAACCCTCAATTTCATACTTTTTGAGGATAGGTTCTCTGAAATCCTCCAACTCTGAGCCTTCCATAGGGCTTTGACCTTCCCTTGCTCGTTGGTCTTGTTTAACGGTCGTTAGAACATCTGCTGCTTGAGGACCACCCATCACAGAAATTCGACTGTTTGGCCACATAAAGAGAAAACGAGGGTCATAAGCTCTACCGCACATTCCATAATTGCCAGCACCATGACTTCCACCGATGATCACAGTGAATTTGGGTACTGGGACACAAGAAACTGCTGTCACTAATTTGGCTCCATCTTTGGCAATGCCTCCAGATTCATACTGCTTGCCAACCATGAATCCTGTAATGTTTTGAAGAAAAATAAGCGGAATCTTTCTTTGCCCACATATCTCGACAAAATGAGCTCCTTTTAATGAGGATTCACTAAACAAGATGCCATTATTCGCCACAATACCTACTTTATAGCCATGAATCTGAGCAAAACCACATATCAGTGTAGTTCCATATCGAGGCTTGAATTCATGGAAACGGCTTCCATCAACAATTCTGCTGATGATTTCTCTCACATCAACACTTGTTCTGTTATCCTCTGGGATGATGCCTAATAGATCTTCAGGATCATGGTAGGGTTCTTCAGAAGTATGTTTTGAAAGATTTCTATCAGAGGTATCCGGTAGATTTTCAACGATATTCCGTACCATTCTCAAGGCTTGATCTTCATCTTCAGCGAAATGATCGGCTACACCACTGTGCACCGTATGGACTTCGGCACCACCTAATTCCTCAGCAGTTACTTCTTCCCCTGTTGCTGCTTTAACCAATGGAGGGCCTGCTAGAAAAATAGTCCCATTACCTTTCACAATGACGGTTTCATCACTCATGGCAGGAACATAAGCGCCTCCAGCGGTACAGGACCCTAAAACTGCTGCAATTTGAGGGATACCATCGCCACTCATTTTTGCCTGATTTCGAAAAATCCTTCCAAAATGATTGACATCTGGAAAAACATCATCCTGCATTGGTAAGAAGGCTCCCCCTGAATCAACCAAATATATGCAAGGCAGATGGTTTTCATGTGCGATTGTTTGGGCTCTGAGATGCTTCTTCACCGTCATTGGATAGTAGGAGCCACCCTTTACAGTGGCATCATTAGCAACAAACATACAAGGTTTGGAATGAACCAGACCAATACCGGTAATGATACCAGCCGAGAAGGCTCTTTTATCGTACAAATCCCATGCTGCAAGTGAAGATAACTCAAGAAATGCAGAACCTGGATCGATTATTTTTTCAATTCGCTCCCTTGGTAACCATTTTCCTCTATTCCGATGTCTATCGACATATTTTTGCCCACCACCCTCTGATACAATGCCGATTCGAGATGACAATGTTTCACAGAGGGTTTGATTATGTTTTTGTCTCGACAAAAAATCAGAATCTGAACGATTTACCTTTGTTGCAAGCCGGTCCATTTGGCCCCTCCTAATTCGTCCAGCAAACCAATGATTTTGAATTCACCGTTACACACCTAAAATCAACCGCCCCACATCTCGCAACCCAGGAGCCATACCAACAATCATGACTGCTAATACAATTAATACACGAAAATGTTGATGACGATATTCAACTCTAAGTTGCGAAAACAAGTAAACTATTGTAAAGACTAGTACCGCTTTTACAATTGCAAACAACCATGCACCTTCTCCCAAAATATCTAAGCTATTTCCATATTGAATGACGGCATCAGAGACTGGGTGTTTTTCTGCATATCCAAACCAATCAATACCCAACATAGTTGCCAATCCGTCACATAACTGTCCAAATAACATACCAGCGACCATAGGAGTTGCAAGAATCGCTTTTCCCGATAGCATCTCGATCGCATGATCATCGTTTTCTGCGTCTTCCCATTCCTTAACCGTTATTCCGGGAGGAATAATTCCCGGTTCATAGCCACATAACCGGAGATGTCGAAGATCTTGAACCCCCATTCGATAAACAAAGAAGGATACGATTGCTGGAATTCCGATCGCTACGATAATTGGCATCAATATTGGATTCTCCTTTGGGAGAAAACCACTCTCTTGCGGCCAAGGCGTCATCGCTAACTGCATCCAATGTCCAAACCCAGACACAAGTATTGCCGTAGCCATTACCAACATGCCTCTTGAGACAGGATGCCAATTCCATGTGTTATGAATCACGAAATAAATTCCCAGCAAACCAAGAATAACGCCCGACATAGCGAACGTTGTGGAAAGTTCCAATCGTCGCCATTCAGGTTGATACATGATGCTTACAAAAAGAACATACATCAGACCAAAAATAGCCAAAAGCATGACTTTTTCTTCGCCTTCTGTTCGACTATATTTGCAAGCAATATGCCCCATTAATCCACTAAATATGAGCCAAAATGCTAGATGTAAATGAATGATTGGAGAGATGAATAATACATCGGTTTTATCCCCAAAAAAATCAGCATCCTCCAACACTCGCAATACTGGGGCAACACAGACCCATGCAATAAGGGCCCACACCATTTTATCATCAGTTGGTAACTTCCACTTTCGGAAATATATTTGGAAAACAATGACACAAAGAAACATGATAGCAACGTACAACGAAGTGTTGACGAGCGTGTAACTGGAATCGCCTGCAGCAGAACTGTCTTTCAAAATTGGATCCCAGATGTATATTTTGATGAAATCATCCCAGATGAATTCAGGAAAAAGAAGCAGACCAAGCATTGTAGCAATGATGAGAAGCCATGAAAATCTCAAAGCGAGGCGTTCAAACATTGAAAGTTCAACCGCATGCATGCTTTGTGCTCATGGACATACAACATGATTGTTGTGATGAATTCTCACGAGTTGTGGAGAATAAACAGTGTATTGACTCTAGGCGTTACTCAGTCTTTCAATCAAATCGGCTTTTTTACCGGATGTCGCTAACCCAGCGTCTGTGCACCGTTTCTTGAGTTCAGCTACGGTTAATTTACTCAGATCTTCATCCGCCGCATCAGAATCCTCTTCATCGTCAGTACCTTCTGGTGTCATGTTACGAGGTTCATGAACTTCAACAAAAGAAACCTTTCCTGCGCCGATAGAATCTCTCAACGTAGTAACCATTCTGAACTTTATCATTGCTGCATTTGTATCAAAAAGCATCTGCTGAGGGACTATAATGGAAATATCGTCTCCATCAAATTCTACTTCAAAATCATCTAAACCAGTGTTTGATTTCAACAAAGCCTTCACTTTCTCTTCCTTATCATCAATAACGGATACAATTTGATAATTGTATTTCAAAGTGCGACCTGCCATTGGATGATTATAGTCGATGCGAGCCCGACCTGCAGCAAGATAGGACAGAATACCATTTCTTCCGTCAATGGTTACTGGACCACCCACATACAACGATTTAGGATCTCGAACATATCTGAGTAGTTTATCAATCGAAATCGTTTCAATCATATCAGCATCTTTTTCTCCATAAGCATCAATAGGAGCAATCTCTATTTCGATATCTTTTCCTACTTCTGCTTCGAGAAGGCTGTTTTCGAAACCTTGGATGAGTTGACCTGACCCCACAACACAGACAAGCGGTTCATATGGTCGGTTTTCTTGATGCATTTCATGCTCTTTGGCAACATCTTCTCTTGTCGTCTCAATCAATTCGCCTGAATCGCTATTGTACAAATCGTAATCTACGTGAATAATAGAACCTTCTTCCATGACTCCACAACCTAAAGGGGATGAGCCGGCGACCGGACTCCCATTGATAAATGACGCGCTGGGATTTTCACAAAGGTAACGAGCGAGCCAATCATCATTAGAACCCAACCAATCCAAACAAAGTGGATGCCTGTGAGGTCATAAACGGTTACTCTTACTACAATTTCCTCTTCAGATTCTCCACCCATGAGGGCGGTTGCTTGAGTGCCATCCAGAATGAATACAAGATCGCCATAATATCTGCTCATGATATCAATCTCAGAACGAGCACTGCTGGATAATACAATTTGACCGGTACTATCCAACCGGTCAAAACGAATCAAACCAGGCATCACTTCACCAATGAATTCACCTTCACTATCGCTCACGTTGATTGTAATTCCCACAAATCCGCTACCAACTTCCAAGTCCTCACTTTCAAAAACAACATCTGTGAAAGTAAAAATATAGTCTCCATGTTTGTATGGTTCATTTTCTTCTAAGGTGATTCGATGACTAATGTCTCCCCTATTGACGATTGTTGTGGAAAAAATATGACCAAGGATGAGTAGAATCAATCCTAAATGAACCAAATGAGCAGCCATCGGTATCTTTTTTCCGTTATTTTTCACAATCAGCGAAATAATGGACGGAATGGCAAATAATGCAGGAACTAACATCAACATCCCAATAAAGCCTCTCGTGATTGTAGTAGACAATAATTGGTCCGCATTTCCTCCTAATTTATTGCCCCACACCAATGCCAAAATTAACGTTATAATCGGTAATCCTGCTAATAATTGATTGCGTTTAGGATTACTGATTCCAGCCCATGCTGTAAAAGCGATTAAAATGGCTAAAATAAACGGTGCTCCATAAAGCTCATGGGCTGCAAATTGGATATTATCTATACTCGAGAGAAGAATGACAAATGTAAGGACAAGATAGAGACTTACAACCATGATTGGAGACCATAATATCACTCTTTTTTGCCATGAAACGTCTGATAATTGCCATGGCTTTTGACTCATTTCTTCGTTTTCGAAAAACCATGGTGACAAGAACAGAGTCATTCCTAAACCGGCAACATAGACATCAATCATGCCTGACCATGCTGCACTGAGGTGGAGCATAACTCCAATTGAAGCCATACCCCATGATTTGAGAATCGAACCCTCCAAAACCATACTTATTGAGATAAAAACCGCAATTAAACCAAGAAATACCAGCCCGTGCCAAGCAGATAAAATACAAACGGCTGCTGGTAACAGCCATTTCTTTGAAACTTTACCTGATCTCATTATCGATTGAATCATTGGGAAAAGTGCGATAAGAACAAAGAGAAATGAAGGTATTGATTCAAGGTAATTTGCACCAAAAGCCCAACCTAATCCTGCAACAACAGGAGACAAGAAAAACCAAGCATTGTGAGGTCTTTTATTCATTTTAAAACACACAAAGTAGGAGGCTAGAACTACGAACATAAGGAGATATGTCATGATTTCAGCCCCTGCTTGATCGTCTGATTTCAACAACACCATCCTGGAAAAAGCATCCGGGGGACTTGAGGCAGAAACATCCGTCACAAAGGTGTGGACGCTACTTGCCCAAACCCCTCCTGCTCTTGTCACAAGTGTTGCAAACAATGCCATCATCCCAGCCAGAAAAGACAAACCCACCCAATGGTCTACTGGAGTTTTACCCGGCCTCGTTCTCAGATGTAACATGACCACGAGAACAAGCCAAGGAAGCATAGAGCCTGTTTCAACCGGGTCCCAAGCCCAATATCCCCCCCAATCCAGCACTGTATAAGCCCATAGTCCGCCCAAACCAATGCCTAATGTTGAAACAAACATTGCAGGTCTTGTAATTTGTATCATCCTGTCTTTGAGGTGATCTGTTTCCCAAAAAGCAGTCAGACCAATGCATGAGAGCATAATACAATAAGCATATGCCAAAAAAATCAACGGTGGATGAATTACCATTAGATCTGTTTGTAATAATTCATTTAATCCTCTGCCCTGAAATCCCGTTGGAGTGGTCTGGAATGGCTCCATCATAGCACCTAAAAACAGTAAGGTTAGAGCAAAACCCCCCATGAACCTCAAACGGATTGAAGCAATGAAATTTGATTCTCCAACCATAGGCTTAGCATACAGATGCGCTAACAAGGCCATCCATGCTGCCCACAGTAACAAAGGCCCTTCTCGGGCAGACCACGTGGCTGCGAATCGATACTTTAGAGGAAGATTTTCTCCTCCGTTTGATGCTACGTGAAGAAGAGAGGTATCATTGAGCAAAAATGCATAAGCTAGGCCAAAGAAAGGCAGAGCAATGATGAGGGAAATCCAACGCACGAGTTCTGGCCGAAAAATCCAGAAAACTGACGCTATAATCGCCAAAGGAATCAATAAAGAATACATGAATTCACCAACCAAAGTGTTTAGCTCGACTGTATCCAAAGGATAATAATACGCTGATGACCCTTTTTGTGTACAGCATCGGATGACGGATGAGTAGTTTGCAACCAATCCATAATTTATCGAATACAGACATGTTACCAAGCTCTTCAGGTAAGCATCGTGCCATGTTTGACAATTCTTTATCAGAGAGAGCATACAAGGCATTTTTCCCCTTCAATATTTTATCATAAGGTGGGAAACGCTTTTTCCATGCCTTTTCATAAGCAGAAAGATACTGCTTGGACAAATTCTGATCATGGATGGCAGAAGCAAGGAGTTCAGCAGCTTCTCGACCAGACCAAAGCGCTAAATGAGACCCCCCCTCAAATAAAGGTGAAGTGAAACCTGCTGCATCCCCAACTAAAATCAAGCCATCACCGACCGTTACAGAGCGTGGACCAGATATCGGGATTGTACCTCCAAATGGCTTAATTTTCATGCCTTCTTTTCTCCATGGAGGATTAGTAGTTGGATTATCTTTGAGATAAGTATCATCAATAAACTGATTGAGATATTTCACCGCTCCCTTTTTGTCGGTCGTTACCAGACCGACGTTTGCTCTTCCTTTTTCTTTGGGGATCATCCATACGTACCCATGAGGTGAATATTCGGGCCACAGATAGAAATCGAGATAACCATCATTTGGTACCTCAAGCATTTCATATTGGAATCCAGCGATGACTTCTACTTCAGATGGCATTTTGAGTAATTTTGAGGCGACTCCGGAAACTCCGCTTGCGTCTACAACCGCTCTACAAGTTATTGGAAACTGATCTCCTTTTCCATTAATTTTCCAATTGTTAAATTGATTTTCCTTATTGTAGATTCTCTCCATAGATGTGACTCGGTGCTTACGATGTAACATCGCACCTTTTTCGATTGATTGATCGATTAACCAGCGTTCAAATAAGTGCTTCTCGAGCACATACCCAGATTCAGTTAATTTCTTTTCAGTCCCATCAGGAAATATGACACGAATGCCTTTGCATCTCAGTGCTATGACTTCCTCGGGTAAATCCAGATCGAGGTTTTCAACCGCTAAATCACTTAAGCATTCACCACAATGAACGGGTGTTCCAACTTCAGGATCAGCCTCAACTACAATCACGCTCAAGCCCTTCCGTGATGCGGTGAGTGCTGCAGAACCGCCACCCGGTCCCGCACCAATCACTAAGATATCGCAGTCGGGCATGATAGTTGCAAATCCTGCAAGTCCATCAATCCCACGGATATTCACAAGGCTTCATTGGTGATGAGCATCAGGGAGGGGTGTGGCGTGGAAAAGCCTTGAAGCGTGGGTTCGTGATTTGGAGATTCGTGACGAATTACTCCGTATAACAGAACCTGTGGCAGTTGAATTGGAAGCCGGAGCAATCGCTGATAGGCTGGTTAAAAATAAAGCAAAAGCCGTTTTATTTGAGAAACCAAAACTACCTGACGGCAGCATCAGCCCATTCCCGCTGGCTATGAATTTATTCGGGACACCAGAGAGAGTGCAAAGGGCACTTGGTGCCTCTCATGCAACACAAATTGGAGATCGATTGGTTCAAATTATGAAACCAGACATTAAAACTCTCATTCGGAAGCCTTGGACTGGGCTAAATCTCCTTGGCGATGTCCTCTCTCTGCCACCAAAAAAAGTCAGAAAAGGGAAATGTCAAAGGCAAAATCTACCTCTTGATATCACAAAATTGCCGATTCCAAAAACATGGCCTATGGACGGAGGCAGATACATCACGCTGCCATTAGTAGTGACACGAAATCCGAAAACTAAAGAACATAATTTGGGCATGTACAGGGCGCAGATTCATGGTCCGAAAGAAGTTGGACTACACTGGCAAATTCACAAGCACGGCGCAGAGCATGCTGAATCTTATCCAGATGGTAAAATGCCCGTTGCTATTTGTATCGGAGGACCTCCTGAACTAATTTTTAGCGCCATAGCGCCTTTACCCGACAATCTAGAAGAATATATGTTCGCAGGATTTATAGGAAAAAGACGCTTGAGAATTACGAAAGCTAAAACCCAAGATTTGTGGGTGCCTGCGGACGCAGACTTCGTAATCGAAGGATGGTGTGACCCTCGTGAAACAAGAACAGAAGGACCTTTTGGTGACCACTTTGGATTTTATTCGCTAACCGGCCAATACCCCGTATTGAACATCACAGCAATCACGGCCAAAAGAAATCCAATTCTATCCGCTACAATTGTGGGCCAACCTCCGATGGAAGACGGATATCTCGGAGAAGCAATTGGAAAGCAGTTTACCCCTGTCTTAAACTTTCAACACCGAGATGTGCTTGGCGTACACCTCCCCTTGGAAACTGGTTTTCACAATCTCGCAATCGTCCACTCTAAACAACGGTTTCCACGTCAAGCCAGAAAAACCTGCCTTGGATTATTAGGCGCTGGACAGATGATGTTTCTAAAAATCATGATCGCTGTGGATTCAAAGCCTGATAATCTTCATGCCCTGTTAGACGCACTCAACGATAAAGTCCAGCCAAGTAAGGACCTCATTGTGCTCCCAGGCATGGTTGCAGATTCGCTAGAAGCTGCAAGTCCCTACGAAAATGTTCACGACAAGTTACTGATTGATGCAACCTCAATTGTTGAAACTGATCCGCGGTCTTCTGCGCAGCCATTGGAAGGTTCAGGAACAGAAGCAACGCCAGCATGGCGAAGAGGTGACGAAAAGACACCGGAAATTACCTCAGAAACTTTGGATTCGATTTTGCAATTGGAATTCGTGACAGATGCACTTAAACTCCGGCCAAATATGATTGTCGTTACGACCAGTATCGATGGGTCACCTAAAGCAAGAACTGGCCAAGATTGGCCAGATGAGGCCATGGCAATGAAGCAGAGAAAGCAAATTCTTCAATTGAAAGATTCGATTTTGCAATTGGATTATAAGAATTCGATACGTTGGTTATTTCTCACTGATGACGATTTAAATTTACATGGCAGTGGAATCCATCGACGCTTGTTGTGGCAACTTACCTCTCGTTTCGATGTAGCACGAGGACTGTATATCGATGATGAAACAATTACATGGGATGCTACCATTCCAATCCCTTCCTCAGAAGGAAAATTACCAACCAGACGTTGGCCAGCGATAACGCTTCACGACCCAGAAACGTTAGATTCTATCGACAAGTTTGATTTACCCCCTTGGCCAGACAATATCATGATGTGATTGGATGGGGTTGAAGCAAATTACAGAATTCGTCAAAATTGAACATACGCTCTTTTCTCTTCCATTCGTATTAATTGGATATATGATCGCCCTTGAACAATTTGACATTGATCCCGGTTTTGATTTGTTTTGGATTCTCCTTGCAGCCGTTGGAGCAAGAGGTCTTGCAATGGCATTAAATCGGATTATTGATAGAGAAATCGATGCTAATAATCCTCGAACAATGAATAGACACCTTGTCACAGGAACCATGAGCGTTCAGACAGCATGGGCTCTAGCAGGAGGATTCATGCTTACATTGGTTATTAGTGCAGGTATGTTAAATCATGTCGCATTGATGTTGTCATGGCTACCAGTATTGGTATTTTTCATCTATCCATACCTTAAGCGTTACACCTGGTTATGCCATTTTTGGCTAGGACTTTGTCTTGGCCTTGCCCCCGCTGGAGCATGGGTTGCAGTTGCGGGAGACATACATGGATGGGCAGCCATAACTGGAGAGTTTTCAAACCACTCAGAATGGCTGTGGGCACCCACAATTTTTCCGATTTGTTTGGGTGTAGCTTTTTGGATTACTGCATTTGATATTAATTATGCAAGGATGGATGCTGATCATGACCGAGAACACGGTATTCGCTCATTTCCTTCAACATTCAGTGAGAATGCCGTTACTCGTACCTCTGTGCAACTTTCACTGTTATGGTTTGCATGCTTTGCAATTTCAGACCCAGTTAGTAACGTCGTATTTCTGGTTGCATCAGGATTGATGGCAATAGCTAACGTCTTCGTCATTTTACGCAGAGAAAAATTTGCAGATTTCCAAATAACCCTCTTTAGAACCTCAATGGCAACAGGATGGGTTCTACTCGCAGCATTAGGAGTAGGTTTCTTGATTGAATAATCTCCTCCGGCGTAATTTAAATGAAATAAATAATCGTTCATTTATCGGATTAACTTGCGCTGTAAAGTTGATGAGCCTAGGCGGTATACAGAACACCATGAACCCAATTATTGCCTCTTTGTTAGAATTTAACCAGGCTTTCGATATACCAAAACTCGAAAAACCAGACCTTAGTTCGAAGGAGTTAATTGAACTCAGGATTAAGCTCCTAGAAGAAGAGGTTGCTGAATATGCTGAAGCTGCACGTGGAGGCGATCTTGTTGAAGTGCTAGACGCTTTGGCGGACATTGCATATATTCTAGCAGGAACTGTGATTAATCACGGTATGCAACATATCTTCGACGATGCTTTTTCAGAAGTNCATCGTTCAAACATGGCAAAATTAGTCGATGGTAAGGTTTTGCGGAGAGCAGATGGTAAAGTAATGAAACCAGAAAGTTGGCAACCTCCGAACCTCTCNCAGTTCATCCCGTGAATTCATCAAATACCACCTCGTCGGAATGTTATGGGCGTTGCGCTTGTCACCGGTGGCGGACGNGGCATAGGTGCAGCAGTCAGCCTAAAACTTGCTCAAGATGGGTACGACGTCATGTTGACATACAACACATCGAGCAAATCAGCAGAGTTGGTCGTAGAAGAGATNAGNGCAATGGGNAAAGATGCTGTAGCGCTCAATTGTGATTGCGAGGACTCGCGTGAAATCGCATTGATGGGGACCCACCCATGGTTTCAGAATGGTCTAGATATTTTAGTTCTCAATCATGGCCGCTATGAACGGGTATTGGCAGAACAATTATCCATTAACCAACTAAGGAAAACCATGAGTGTTAATTTTGAAGGTTCATTTTTGGTTTGGGATACCGTTCAGCAATATCTGNATGATGATGCNCGAATTATCGTCATTGGAAGTCAACTTGGTACCAGAGGAAGTCCTCAAGGCGCAGATTATGCCGCATCAAAAGCGGCCTTGGAAATTTGGTCAAAATCGCTTGCCATGCGTGTTGGACAAAAAGGCCAAAGAGTGAATATTGTAGCTCCAGGGTTCGTAGATACGGATATTCTCGCTGGCGATAGTGTCGAAAAAAGAAAACTCCGAGAATCCATAGTGCCTCTTGCAAGGATTGGCACACCAGAAGATATTGCCCACACGGTGTCTTTTTTGGCGAGTGAGAATTCATCCTATGTTACTGGAGCAGTAATTCACATAAATGGCGGATTGTACCTACCGAGGTAAATCNCATGACGCTGAAAATAGATCTTTCGAATCATGGCTTAACCAAAGAGTTCTCAATTGCTAAATTTAAATTACATGCTGAATATGAAACTTCAAATGAACAGGAAAAAGCAATTGAAAAATTGAAAGTTCAATTGNAANATTCACAGGAAAGATGNATNCTTCTTGGCGTCACAGGTTCTGGCAAAACATTTGCCATGGCTAATCTGATTGAAAAAGTCCAGAGACCAACGCTCATCATCAGCCATAACAAAACACTTGCAAGACAGTTATATCTTGAAATGGCTNGCCTTTTCCCCGAAAATGCAGTTGAATACTTCGTGAGTCATTATGATTATTATCAGCCTGAAGCATATTTGCCAAAAAGAGACCTATATATCGATAAAGAGCTTTCAATCAACGAACGNGTTGAACAAGAACGATTTTCAGCNGTCGCGTCCCTCGTCACAAGGCCTGATTGCATCGTAGTATCATCTGTATCGTGNATCTATGGCCTCAATCCCCCTGAGACATTCTTGCAACATCATTGTCAAATTCAAATCGGGGATGAAAAAGAGCCCCAATCATTGGTTAAAGAATTGGTCGCTTTGCAATATCGTAGAGTGAATACCGAAATAGCAAGAGGAGAAATACGTCTGAGAGGAGAAAATCTCGANATCTGGATGCCTAGTAGAGATGATCCTATTCGTATCCAATTCGGACTCGATGGGATTGAGCGTATTCGCGTCTGNGATCCAGTGACGTGGGATGTTTTAGATGAATTAGATGAAGCATGGATTCACCCAAAAGAATTCTTCATGACCAGTCCTGAAAGACATGAAGCAGCTCTAGAAGCAATAGAAGTAGAAATGGAGGGAAGGATTGCACATTTTAGATCCAAAGGGATGGATTTAGAAGCACATAGGCTCGAACAAAAAACCCAATACGATTTAGAGATGCTCAGAGAAATAGGACATTGTACTTCGGTTGAAAATTATTCCATGCACTTTGACGGNAGAGATTTTGGAGAAAGGCCGTANTGCTTGTTAGATTTTTTTGCATCGAGTGCAGANCAGTTTCATGGAAATTCGGATCAATTTCTCGTCATCATGGATGAATCACATGTAACTCTACCACAAGTTGGAGGCATGTATAGAGGTGATAGAAGCCGTAAAGAAAACCTGATTGAACATGGCTTTCGCCTTCCTTCTGCAGCCGAAAACCGGCCACTAAAAATACATGAATTCCAGGAACTTATTCCGCAGATNGTATATGTTTCAGCAACACCTGGTGAAAGAGAATTAAAGCATCTCTGCGAAATAACCAAACAATCAATTCCTAATGGACTACAGCATATTACCGGAGGAGGAGGTGTTTCAACACCAACAGTAAGCAAAAAGCGTGAAGATGCTGAATCAATGTATGATNTGCTACAAATGATTGATGGCATTGTGAGAATGGAATTAAGGCCAACCGGCCTACTGGACCCGAAAATAGAGGTTCGTCCAACAGAGGGNCAAGTTGCAGACTTACTTTCTGAAATCAACAAACGCATCGAAAAAGATGAGCGTGTTCTGGTGACTGTGCTTACCATTCGATTTGCTGAAGAAGTCTCTGAATACCTGAACGGCATGGGTGTCAAAGCNCATTACCTGCATAGCGGTATCGATACAATTGAGCGCACCGAGATTATCAATGCACTTCGATTGGGGATAATTGACGTCATCGTGGGCATCAATCTGCTTAGGGAAGGCCTAGACATACCTGAAGTAAGTCTTGTAGCNATTTTTGATGCTGACAAAGAAGGNTTCTTGCGNAACGAGAGAAGTTTACTACAAACGATTGGAAGAGCAGCACGAAATGCTGAGGGACAAGTCTTACTTTATTCAGATAACGTCTCCAATGCGATGACAGCAGCAATCAAGCAAACCCTAGAACGAAGAGAAAGGCAACATNCACACAACCTCAAACATTCAATCACACCAACAACAATCAAAAAGGCGAAACCGGTTTTAGGAGAGGAAAAAGAATTTTCCATTGCCCAAACGGGAGGGAAGAGACTCACTTCGAAGAAAAGCAGTAAATCAAATCCTTCAAGCAATGAAAGCATTCTTCAAAGAATCCAAGCAGATCAGAAATCTGGTTTGAAGGTTGAGCAACCAATAGAAATTTTGAATTTTTCAATTGAAGAATTAAAATCTGAAATGAACATTGCTGCTGCAGAGTTGGATTTTGAAAGAGCTGCAATGATACGCGATTTGATGTATGAATTGGAGGAGGAACAACGGGAGATTGATGAGCCTCTTTGAACAGGCACCATCATGGCGATTGACCCCTCAAATTTCCATGAGGTCGTTCAGGATTATGAATTCGACTCTATTGCGTCCCCAAAATCCCTCATAGATCAGATGTCTACATCAGGTGGTTTCACGGCCACGAAACTCGCAAAAGCAAGAGACCTGCTCAATGAAATGATTCAGCAATTAGACCACCCAAATCCTGATGAAACTCTCAATTGGCTCTCATTCCCTGCTTGTTTGTGCGCAACTGGAACCAGGGGTTTCTTTGTTGAAGCAGTAAAAAGAAAAGCCTTCAACGTTATTTCTACCACGTGTGGCACCTTAGATCATGACATAGCTCGAAGTTTTGCAAATTATTATCATGGTGCATTTGAACTTGATGATATCGAGCTAGGAAAGGTAGATTTGATGCGATTAGGAAACGTAGTAGTGCCAAATTCTAGTTATGGAGAGGTGATTGAAAGTGTCCTCATGCCGATACTGGAAGACATAAGAAATGAAAGAATCAAATCAACTGGAAAGGAGGGCTCTGATGTATGGCTGGGTTTCGGAAGTATCCATCTCATCTGGGAAATAGGAAAAAGGATGAACGATGAGAGTTCACTGATTTATTGGCTGGCAAAACATAAGATTCCTGCCGTAATTCCGGGTATAACAGATGGTAGTGTTGGAGCCCAACTATTCATGTTCAGACAGAAATATCGCGATTTTCACATCGATACTCTCGCAGATCAGCAGGTACTAAGTGATTTGACCTG
>PABV01000030.1 GCA_002699425.1 Methanobacteriota archaeon | reverse complement strand
ACATACCAATGCGACAGATCAATCTGGGACTGGAACTGCTGTCCTTCCCACCTTTAACTTGGTAACGAAAACGGTTGTTTATGCTACAGTGGAGAACATCGGAGTAACCACGATAAATCCAGAAGAATCATGGGTTTTATTTGATGGTTCAAATCCAGTACAGATGTCATCACTCATTGCATTTGATGATGGTCCTGAAGACCATCTTGCTGTGAATGCGAGTACTGATTTCTCCATGTTTTATCCCGGAGATGTCTTTGTTTTGCAACATATCATGGACTCTGATTTAGTGGCAGATAAGTATGAACAAGTTTCGATATTTGTGGATGGTATTCAAACCGCCATGGCGGTTCCCTGAGGTGAATAAATGGCAGATGCAGGTGCTTCGGAGATGATCATATTGGTGGCATCCCTGCTCGTAGCAGGGATTGCGTCAGTTGTGCTCATTGATGCATGGGATGGTGTAGCTACTGCCAATGGGGATGTGGTCAACGCAAGAGCTGCCAATATGGAAACTGAAATTTCCTTCGGGGGCGACCCTGCAAACGTACCATATGACGATAATTCTGACAAAATAACGCTATTTTTGGTTAACACTGGACAGCGAAATCTGGATAGAACAACCCTTGGTTTGTTCGTTAACGGAGATGCTTATGGCGGTGGGGCTCAACTTGATACCTCTGGTGTCGCCCTCGCTGCGGGATATGTGTGGGGCCCAGGTGATATGATTATGATTGAGTTGGATGATCAAGATGGAAATAATGGAGCAGGCCCATTCAATGGCCTCGCTGATGATTCTGCTTTACAGATATCAATGGTTGTCGAATCAGTCACAATTCAAGGTCACTCTGGAACGTCGTCCCAATCTTTGGAGGTGAGACTTCACGATGTTACATGATTCAGAACCTAAACCAGTGGAAGATGGATTTCCTTTCGTACTTGAACAAGATAGTTTAGCCGATTCTATGGGTGCAAAATTACCAAACCGCAGCATTGGCATCATCCAAGGAGATGTTGGAGGTGGTAAATCTCTCATCTCTCAACGTTTAATATATGGTTTGTTAGAAAATAAAGCCAAAGTATTGGTGATTACGACTGAATTAACCACTAGAGGTTGGGTTGAGCAAATGGAATCAATTGGTTACTCAGTGACTGGTCACATTGCTTCTGGTAGATGCATGATATTTTCTCGATACGGTACCATTGCAGAATCCATACCAGGTGCAGGTCTAAGAGAACTGATGCAATCGAGAGCATGGAATGAAGCTGATGTGATTGTCCTTGATTCTGGTTCGTCACTTATGCCAAAAGGTCTCGATAATCATCAAGTGATTATGTTAATGCAAGAAATGCGCAAAAAAATTGCTGATGGCAGAACTGTGTTACTCACGATGGACCCGAGTGAAGTTGAGAGTTCACTTCTTCATGCATTTCGATCGTCAAGTGAGATAGTTCTTGATTTAATGACGAATCTCATTGGAGGCGAATTGAAGAGAACTTTACTTGTTACTCGCTTTCTTCGAGCAGCAGGACCTGTTCAAAGTAGCGTGGGTTGGCGAGTTGAGCCTGCTATGGGTTTCATTGTAGATATTACGGCGGTGAGTTGATTTGCAAGCAGAAGAAGACATGCCATTTCAGAAAGGTGATCTTGAGGCTGTCATGGCTGCTCATCCACATGTCGCGAGATGGGTTCGTGATTTCGAAGAAAGGTATGGCTCAAGACCAGTGTATTACGGCCCATTAGATCGTGATGCCAGAAAAATGAAGCCTCTAAATTTGATTTACATAACGAAAGAGCCAATATTCGTGCATATCTATCAACCACCCACAGACGGTGATGAAATCAGTCAGACGCTCTGGTTTGGACTCGAACCTCAACTTACCGATGAGGAGGAAAACGTTCGCAGAGACCTCATCGAAACGCTCCTCAAAGAGGCTCCTTCAGCACCGAGTTTTACCACAGATGAAGAATTTGAAAACATTCTATCAGGTATGATTGACAGATACACCGTCATCGGCTCTGGTGGTGGACAAAAGGGCGGAAGAATTCGGCAACTTTTGGGTATGGATGATGAAAAAATCGGTGTGACCAGGGAACAAAGAGAACGTCTGCGCTATACAATCATNCGNGATTTGGTTCGAAATGGNCCACTAGAACCACTTCTTTCTGATGAAATGTTGGAGGATATACACTCAATTGGGCTCAAACATGTGCATATGGACCACAAAGTTTTCGGGATGGTAACCTCAAACATCCGGTTCAGAGAACGTGAANTNCTTGCACGATATTTACGAGCTATGTCNGAACGCATAGGCCGGCCAGTGAGTGATAACAAGCCAATTATCGATGGGGCCCTGCTGGATGGTTCTCGTATCAATATTATTTTCTCAGATGATGTATCCATGTTAGGACCATCATTTACCATTAGGAAATTCGCTGAAGAAACAATTTCAATTATTCAACTCATCAAATGGGGTACGCTTTCCCCTCAAGTAGCAGCCTATGTCTGGGTCTGTCTTGAATATGGTATGTCAGTACTGGTAAGTGGTGAGACTGCATCTGGGAAAACGACTACNCTCAACGCGATATTACCATTCATTGATCACAATGTAAAGATATATTCTGCGGAAGATACTCCTGAGGTAAAAGTTAGGCACAAAATCTGGCAACGTCTCGTGACCAGAGAGAGTAAAAATGCAGACTCCCGTGTCGAAATGTTCGATTTACTGAAAGCCGCATTGCGTAGCCGACCACGTTACATCATCATTGGTGAGATACGTGGAGTAGAAGGAGCCACAGCGTTTCAGGCAATGCAGACCGGTCACCCNGTTATTGCGACTTTCCACGCATCATCGATTGTGAAAATGATTCAGCGATTTACAGGAGATCCTATCAANGTTCCAATCCGTTTCTTTGACAACCTAAATTTNGCTCTTTTCCAAGAAGTNGTTGAAGCCCCAGGAGGAGGAATTGCACGAAGAGTAACTGGTATCGATGAGGTTATTGGGTACAANAAACACAGTGATGGTGTCCTTACAAGAGGTATGTTTGAATGGGATCCCGTCAAAGACAAGCACTATTTCAGAGGTATGTTCCAAAGCCACTTACTTGAGAATAAGATTGCTGCACAAATGGGCTTTGAAAANAAAAGNGATGTTTATGATGAAATGGAGCGAAGANCAGAAGCGATTCAAAGAATGGCGGACAGNGATTTAACACACTATGATGANGTTTTCGANCTCATTGGAATTTACTATAGCAATGGTTTCGATGCCTTCCGCTCAGCAATAGAGAAATGGGTCGGCATTAATCATCGTTGAGAGGTGTTCAACATGGAAAAGATGGCCACATGGGAAATAGCCCTCCGCCGTCTTGAAATGCCAATCCCTCGTTTCCTTCTTATTTACGTAGGTGGAGCCGCATTTGCAGGTTTTGTCACAGCGCTTATCGCAATTTTTCTTACGGGCGGTTTTTCTGATGGTGCTCTCTTTGCGGGATTTGCAGGAGTCTTTTTACTTTTCATCATGCCTGTCATGGCCGGTNTNGCTGCCTTTTCCTTTCCAGTTCTTGAAGTGAACCGCCTTGGAATTCAGATNGAAAAAGAAATGCACATGTTCATCACAAGAATGGGTATTCTTTCTTTGGGAGAGGTTGGTGCTGGTACAATTTTCGATATCTTGAAACAGATGAAAGATTATGGTGAGTTAGCAAATGAAGTCAAAAAAATAGAGATTCTGGTGGATAAATGGCACACAAGTCTCCCAGAAGCTGCAAGAATAGTTGGCAATCAATCACCATCTGCCCTTTGGTCTGATTTTTTAGACAGAATGGCTTTTTCAATTGAAGCAGGACAGCCAATTGATGAGTTCATGCGTGCTGAACAAGACACGGTCGCAGAACAATACAATACTATCTATGACATGCGTTTAGAGAGTGTTGACACCCTCAAGGAGATTTATGTNTCANTGGTTTCTGCGGGTTTGTTCGCTTTAGTTATTGCTGGTATTCATTTAGTCTTGTTTGAAACAGGTTCCAGTGATTCNACTCCTCTGGAGGTTGCTACAAGGATACGTTATCTGCTGATGGCAGGTTTGTTATTCCTCGCAGTTCAATTCGGTGCATATTTCGCATTCCGCTCCACGATTCCTGACGACCAAACCTTCGCTCGTGACGAAATGGTCACTCCTTACAGGTTGCTTTTCAAACAATCTTGGTTTGGTGCTGCAGCCATCTCCATTTTCCTTCTCCTGATCACATTGAGTTTTACCCTCCTGTTTTGGGATACTCTCAGTCGCTCATGGGATAAGTGGGGNTTGATTTTAGTAGCCATTCCATTTACGCCGATTCTTATTCCTGCGTATTTACAACGTAGAGAAGAAAAACAGGTGATGCGCCGTGATGAAGCCTATCCGGATTTCATCCGTGCACTTGGAGGAACTGCTCAAGCAAGAAGTGCAGAGCCCTCTGCAACNATCAAAGCTTTGAGAGGCGTTGATTTTGGTCTTCTTGACAAATCAATCGATCGCTTGGAAAAACGTCTCTCGACCAGAATCGACTCTGATCGAGCATGGGATTATTTCAGTTCAGATACAAACTCTGCCGTCATCAGTCGATACAATCGAATATATATCGAAGGTTCCCAATCATCGGGAGAACCAGCTGCAACCGCAGATATGGTCTCAAAATCNGTAACGAATCTACTTTCTTTGCGCCAAAGAAGGGCTCTTTCCTCTTCAACCATGTGGGGCGTAGCTATTGGTTTNCTCATCAGTAGTGTAACCAGTTTGAACGTTACCATCTCTATCGTGATNCAATTAGGAGAATCCATCGCCAGTGTAGCAGGTACNCTTACNGAAACTGACATCGGAGCGCTTTCAGAATCAGCNGGAGGNTTCGCTCTTCCTGCGATGGATGAAGCAGAAGCGGTGGATGAAAATATCACCATGTTTAAGTTGGTTGCATCTGGATTGATTTTAGCGCANGTGTTCGCCGTCTCATTGATTGCTACACGTTTGAGAGGNGGAGGTGCTACGAGTGGCCTGGGTCAATCGGTACAGTTGCTATGGATTGCAGGAATAACCAGCCTTTTCACATCAATTATTCTTGAGAACGCTACCGGACTTTTCGGGACTTAAGNCTGTNTTCTTTTTTCATTTTCTTTGTAGCTGCCCATGAACAAATGATGCAATCATTGAGGTTATGAAAGCGTGCAGGACAATGCTCTCTCCCAAAAAAAATGATTTGTAGATGTAAAGTGTTCCACTTGTCCTTGGGGAAAACACGTTTAAGGTCCTTCTCGGTTTTTTCAACTTTCGAGCCATCAGAAAGTCCCCATCGATGTGCAAGTCTGTGAATGTGAGTGTCAACAGGGAATGCAGGAACGCCAAAAGCCTGCGCCATGACCACGGATGCTGTTTTGTGACCCACTCCGGGAAGTGATTCTAACCCTTCAAACGTATTGGGCACTTCTCCCTCAAACTGGTCGACGAGTATATTTGATAATTTGTGTATATTCTTTGCTTTGGTTGGCGCAAGACCGATTTCTCGTATACATTTTTGAATTGTTTCGACTGAAAGTCGAGACATTTGTTGAGGNTNNCCACCGATTGNGAATAATCCTGGTGTCACTTCATTCACTTTCTTGTCCGTGGTTTGCGCACTCATCAAGACCGCAATAAGTAATTGGAAAGAGGTCTCATGGTCCAAAGGAATGGGGGTTTCGGGGTATAGTGATTCTAATATGTCTAGTACNCGTGCGGCTTTTTCCGCTCTTTTCATTGNACATCATCTACCTTCACAGCAGCATATTCTTCGCCAGATTGCCAAGCCATTAAGAANATCATAATCATGCCGGCAAGTGGAATAATGTTGCATGGAATNACGACTGCCAAGGACGTATTGTCTTTAGAAGAACCCATCATCCACCATATGAGAAGTCCAATGATAGCCATTGGTAGAGCAGCAAGGGCTGCGATAATCATTGCACGTATCGTCCTCATGCCTTAATCTCCAACTTCTNCATGAGATGCTCATAACTCATGGTATTTAGCACGTCATTTTTCTCCAACCAGCCTTTCCTTCCTGTCATGACNCCATAAACAATGTCGGTTAGACCAGGTAAGGAGTGAGCATCTGGGTTGATTGCTATTGGAACCTTTAGTTCCTTTGCGCGTTTGCATAATCGCCAATCTAAGTCCAAACGATATGGTGAGGCATTCAACTCAACGGCCTTCAATATTCCCTGCTCGTTGTATTCACTCATGTATTCAAGAACTCCGTGCAAATCAACATCATANCCATCACGTCCCTGCAAAATTCGGCCNGTTGGATGTCCTAGNACAGTCGTTGCAGGATGGTCGATAACTTTCATCAGTTCCTCAGTATTTTCNTGTTCATCTCTTCCACGCCAACGTCCCATGGCATGAACACTAGCAACTACGTAATCCAATTTCGACAAAACGTCATCAGGATGGTCAAGTTTTCCGTCCTGTAAGATGTCAGATTCAACTCCATGAATCAATCGAAAATCGATGCCTTCATCCTTCCATGATTGATTATATGTTGTGATTTTGTTCCCTTGTTTGAGCATATCATCAGCGCTTGCTCCGTTNGCAATGACCAAGGTCGGAGAGTGATCGGCAATTCCCAACCATTCCCATCCCATTTTTCTCGCAGNATCAGCCATTTGTTCAAGAGTAGCTTCACCATCTGACAAAACGGTGTGGTTGTGAAGTGAACCTCTCATCATGTCATTGGTAATTAGGTCTGGAAGAGCATTTGATTGGGCTGCCTCGATTTCACCCATGTCTTCTCTTAATTCTGGAGGTACGTATGTCAATCCAAGGTGATTGTAAATGTCTTGTTCATTTAGAGCAGGGAGTGATGAAGCGGCTGCCTCAATTCCAGTGAGTTTTGTTTCAGGCATCAGTCCAAATTCATTGAGTTTGAGACCCATTTCTTGAGCCCTTTGTCGCATGCGAATATTGTGTTCTTTTGAACCGGTAAAATAAGCCAAAGTGAATGCAAATACATGCTCTGGAACCAACCGAACCTGTGCATCAATGGTTCCTCCGCTTTCTAATTGTTCATATTCTGCCCCTCCAATAGCATCCAAAACATTGGCATCAAGATGGTCAAGAGAGAATCCTCCATCGAATAATGAGGTNTCGAGTATGACNCTCACCTTTGAATCACCTGCTCCCTTTATGTCAGCGATACCGGGAAGTGATAGGATTCCTTTTGTAACATCGGATAGGTTTTTCTCATCCAATGCCACGACAATATCTAAATCTCCAATCGTCTCTTTTCTTCTACGTGCACTTCCTGCTAATTCTGCCTTGATGACGCCGGGTATGAGTCGAATGAGTTCGAGAAAAGTCTCTCCATAATGCAACCCGATATTGAGTCTTCTACGGGCTCGAAATCGTGCTAAAAGATCGATGCCTGCCAGAATTTTNGCCTGGGATTTAGCACCAAAACCAGGCAATGGCGCGATTTCATTTTCAATNGCAGCTGCTTGTAATTCNGANACACTCGAAACACCGAGGTTTTCGTGAAGTTGTTTTATTCTCTTTGGACCAACACCCGGTATGCCAAGCATTTCGATGAGTCCGGCCGGAGTAGTGTCATGGATTTCATGCCAATCCTCAGGCCATTCACCTTCTTGGACAGCACGCGAAATAGCGTTTCCAAGTCCTTTGCCTACCCCCTTAAGGTCGTAGATACCTTTGGAGGCTACCAATTCGCCAATATCTTCTGAAAGGGAACCAATAAGTCGGCTCCCGTTTTGATAAGATCGGACTCGAAACACATTTGCATCATTTAATTCGAGTAGAACCGCCATTTGATGAAGGGCAGTGGAAATTTGATTACGGGAAAAATGAGGGGCCTCATTTCTTTTTGAAGTAGGTAGTTTGAATCCGCTTCCAGCCACCATATCCATTCCAAATGGTCATGGCACATGAACGTGCGTAATCATCAAAACTTGCATCATATTGCANCCTCCATGGTCACATTGTCGGAACTCGCTGAATGGCAATGTTGGCTTGCGTTGTTTTTGTTTACATTTATAGCGACNGCATCTCGGAATCCTAAGTTAGAANTAGTAATGCAACACACGCTGATGTGGCTATGTTTAGTGATGGCTCTTACACTCTCTTTGATGTGGTTTGACGATCAAAGTATGTGGGGTCGTGCAGATCCGAGACCTTTAGCAGTCATNTGCGTCATCATTGCCATTTCAGCACGTTTGAATCTTCACGGAAAAAACGTATCTTTTGGAGCAAACCCACATACTATCGGAAAGTCAGAAGAATCAGAATAACTATACGATTTCTCCAGCGCTATTATTNGATGATTCATCTTCCATTTTTTGGTCGATAAATGATCTCATGTATTCAGGTAACTCACCATTGACAAANACGACATCAACNACTTCGTCTAATTTTTTTAATGAATAATATATTTGCATAGCCGTCATTGGTGTTGAGGAACAACCAACGCACCCNCCATCTAATGAAAGCATAATCACNCCTTCTGATGTATCAATGACGGTTACAACTCCATCATGCGCNTTGAGGGTTTCTTGAACAGGNCCAATCTCTGCCAAAACCTCTTCAGCACTAATGGGCATTGAACTTCCCAATCCGTCACCCTCTTTGAATCATCGCCATTCCACGTCTCCACTAATACGAAAGACTCGACAATTGGGCCATTTATTCGAAAAGGTAGGGGAACCACTTATGAGGTATTTTTCTTCGGGGACAAAAAAGGTGAACACCATGATGGACAACATTGCATTAATTTCGGCCGGGGTAGCAGCCGTTGGGTTGCTGATTGCATACATGCTCTACCAGCAAGTGAATAAAGTAAAAATTGACAACGAAAAAGTTGCAGATATTACTGACGAAATACAAAAGGGAGCCATGGCTTTCCTTTTTGCAGAGTACAAAGTACTCGCAATTTTTTGTATCATTGTTGGAGGTTTACTACTCTTCCTCAATGATTGGGAAATCGCCACAACAGTAGCATTCTTTGCTGGCGCTCTCACCTCAGTAGCCGCTGGTTTTTCGGGAATGAGAGCCGCAACTTCGGCTAACGGAAGGACAGCCATGGCTGCAAAATCTGAAGGTCAATCAGGCGCACTGGCNGTCTCATACAATGGCGGTGCAGTAATGGGTCTTTCAGTGGGAGGTCTTGGACTTCTGGGAATTTCTCTTGTTGCCTTTTGGTTGGGAGCCGGTGAAACAAATGCAGACGGTAGCCTGAATGTCATCAACGCTGCTGCTGGATTTGGAATGGGTGCGTCATCGATTGCTCTTTTCGCTCGTGTGGGCGGTGGGATTTACACCAAAGCCGCCGATGTTGGTGCTGATTTAGTAGGTAAGGTCGAGGCTGGAATTCCAGAAGACGACCCCCGAAATCCCGGTGTTATCGCAGACAATGTGGGTGACAATGTAGGCGATGTTGCTGGCATGGGTGCAGATATTTTCGAATCATTTGTTGGCTCAATTATAGCCGCAATGGTCATCGCCAACGAGTTTGCAAGTCCGAATGCTGCTGACTACGTGATGATGCCGATTCTGCTTGGATTGATTGGATACCTTGCGTCTGTAGCCGGTGTCTTTTCGATGTCATTCCTCAAAAATGGAAGCGATCCCGCTGCTGCTCTTCGAAACACGACCTTTATTGGAGCCGGTCTGTTTTGGTTGGGAGGCTATGGAGCCATTTATCTCGACCTCATCAATGTCGATTATGCAGTTATGCATGCGGTTGTCCTTGGAAGTATTATTGGAATACTCATCGGACTGGTAACCGAATACTACACTGGTATCGAACCCGTATTCGGTATCAAGACAAAGGCCATTCCTCACATCGGTGAAATGTCAAAAACTGGCCCAGCAACAAATGCAATTGCCGGACTTTCTGTGGGTATGATGTCAACATTTGTACCCATTGTACTGATTGCATTGGGTATTTTAGGAGCCGATCAATTTGGAACCCCAATCGGTGGGCGCGAATATGGTCTCTATTGTATTGCAATGGCAGCTCTTGGTATGCTTGCAACAGTTGGCGTTACAATGACCGTTGATGCATATGGTCCTGTTGCTGACAATGCAGGTGGTATCGCTGAGATGAGCGGTCTTGGTGACGATGTAAGGGCCATTACCGATGAACTCGATTCCATAGGAAATACTACTGCTGCGGTAGGCAAAGGTTTCGCCATTGGCTCAGCAGCATTGACGGCATTGGCACTATTCGCTGCTTACACTACGGCTGTCGGAGGCGTGGATCTTGAATTGACATCTCCTAGAGTGGTCATCGGACTACTTATTGGTGGAGGATTACCATTCGTTGTCGCTGCAATGACAATGACTTCAGTTGGTAAAGCTGCTGGCGAAATGGTGGTTGAAATCCGACGACAATTCAAGGAAATCCCTGGACTACTGGAAGGTAAAGAAGGAGTGAAGCCTGATTCACAAACGTGTGTAGATATCTCAACCAAGGCTGCTCTTCGAGAGATGGTTGGCCCAGGAGTTGTTGCCATTCTTGCCCCTATTGTCATTGGTATCGGTTTGGGTACCAGCGCATTGGGTGGTATGCTGGCAGGTTCTCTCGTAACTGGTGTTCTTCTCGCTTTATTCATGGCGAATGCAGGTGGTGCTTGGGATAACGCCAAGAAAGCCATTGAGCAAGATCACATTCCAGGGGCAAAGAAGGGTGATGAGGCACATGATGCCGCTGTAATCGGAGATACCATCGGTGATCCGTTCAAAGATACCTCTGGTCCATCGCTCAATATTCTCATCAAATTGATGTCAATCGTTGCAGTAGTACTCGCCGGAACAAATAAACTCACTGAAAACGGTTTGTTGTGAGCAACCCATCGGTGGTCTCAAATCCCAAGGTGTTGACCGCAGTCTATGCGAGCGGCACTGGCTCCGTTGATTGCGTTGCTTATGCTTTCAGGGTGTTTAGATGCCATTACAGGAAGCGATGATGAGAACAACCCTGCATTGCTTCCTGAATGGGAAATCGGTACCTGGTGGTTGTATACCTTTGTAACGCCTGAATTTGGAGAGGATAGTGCACGTTTGGTGGTTGCTGATTCAGTTGATGATGAAGGCCATTGGATAGTTGGTATCTCGTCTGAAAAAGAAGCGCAACGTCACGCTGTTGTCAATCACAATCCGTTTCTGGGACGTGTAACTTTTGATCAGCTTAGTGTTTATGAAAATGGTGAACCACAGCGTGTTTTCAATTTCCCTTGGGAGCAAGGTTCCCAATGGAATTTTGTTCTTTTCTCTCAGTCATGGAATGCTCGGACAGCTTCAATCAATGACCAAGTGATTCGAGTCACTGCAGAAAGTAGTGATAATCATAATCTTGAATATTTCTTCGACAAAAGTAAAGGCTTCATCTCCAAACTTACTTGGCATGATAATCAAGGCGAAACGCGATTATTCATGACACTCAACGACTATGGGACCGATCACGCCGGCGATGTTTGGTTTATACGAGCAACAGACCTTCTCGACAATCGATACAATGCAGTTGATGGAGAATTGTACGACACATTCTTGGATGAAGGGCATCCCTCTGGTAATGATTTTGACCGATTGGTCTGGTATCTTGATGTTGACATCGCATCAGGTGGAACCGGTACACTCTCTTTGAAAGATCATGTTGGTACATCTGCCCTCACCCGTCAATGGGGATCTAACTCTCAAGAATCAGGTTCAATTGGCGTCATTCCTTCAGTTTCAGGAGAGTATTCCTTGACCGTTACCCTAAATGGCCAATCGAGTTTTATTCATCTCAAGGTTGCTGGTGGTCTCGTGAACCAATGGACGCTGTGAGTGTTTGAAATGCCAACGCTGGTCATGATGCACGGAATGACCGGAACCGCTCAAATGATGAGGCCATTTGCAAAAAGTATTCTTCCAGATGGTTGGGACTTATTGACGCCTGAGGCCTCATTTTCACATCCAAAAAGAGGGTTTACTTGGTGGAGATATGAAAAGGAGGATGAACCACGTAAACGTCTTTTATCGTCTAAAGAACTTGCAGATGTAGATGCCAGCCTTCATGCATTATCAAATCAAATACCGAAAGGTCCACTGGTATTGGGTGGTTTCTCTCAAGGTGGTGCTATGGCTCAAGAACTGCTTCATCTTCCATTGGCCTCAAGGGTATTGGGATTAATTTGTATAGCGACAAGGTGTATTCGGCCTCTTGAATTGCAACATACGCTTGAACAATTACCGTCGCAGAAAATGCTTTGGATGCATGGCGAGAAAGATGCAAGGGTGACATTTGATGCTGGAAAAGAAATTGTAGAGGTATTCAACAAATCTGGATGGAGCGTTTCCTCAATTGCTCATAGCAAGGGGCATATGATCCCTGTTGAGTACCATGCGAAAATAAAAGATTGGCTTCATGATTTAAGATAGCGAGAGAGTTCATCAAACCCACCCACAAAAATCAACGTTTCTTCACGATTATCAAAAATAACTGGAACTGTTCTGTGTCCAGTAAGTCCAACAACCTGGTTCCTTAAGTCTGGGTCTTCATGATCGAAGTTAATTTCATCAAATGTTATTCTCTTTGCGGTTAGTAGACGTTTGGCAGCCGTGCAATATCCACAAAAATTCCCTGTGTAAACCAAGAAATCAGATTCAGAATCTTTAGCCTGTTTCATCACGATGTGTTCACTCATCTGTCATCACTAACCCGGTCATGTCATAATCCCAATCAAGTATCTCCCAATCAAGTTGTGACTTTGTTTTTTCAGGATTTCTTGAAATGATTCCAACATATCCTCCTGCGGCAGCTCCCATTCCTTTCCATGCTAATACCTCTGGTATTTCATCAAGAGTCAGATAAGGTTCATTGAATTCTTTTCCAAGCAAACCGACGGCATGAGTTGTATCTTTCATTGATTGAACAAACTGGTCCCTTCGATCATTTTGCACGGATTCAGCCATCGTTTTCGCAGCATTTCTTAATTGCATCATGATCGGTAGAACTTCATCATACCTTTCCCAAACGGAAGCATGCAAGTTCCCTGAAACATGTCGGATTCCAGTATCTGCTAATATGAAATGCTTTTTTAGCCAACGAAGAAAAGAGGGAGGTGGGTGAAGTGAAAAAGATTCAACATAATCTCCGATGAATTTCAGGTGTTGGATACCCCCATTTTTAGCCGCCCATTGATCTTGCCTTCCACCTCTGTTTCCGAGAAGTTTTTCAAATTGAAAAGCCATTTCTGCGACATCATCGTCTCCCTTAATCACCGACATTAAAGCGACATTCAATGCACCGGTTGAACCCAAGCCCGACCCGATTGGTACATCGCAACTGTACTGACAATTAATCATACCATTATCATCGATGGTAAGGTTGGCACGTGCATATTGGTTAATCGCAATATTGACCACATCTCCGCCAACATCGTGACAGAATGGCGGGCAATCTGTCCAACCACCTGCCAAATCAATGCGGACTGGTGCCCTTGCCTTCTTTGAAACGGTCACGGTTCCTCTAGATGACAGGGTATCAAAAAGGTGATTATGTTTAAACATCCATTTTTTATACCTTCTTTCCTGTCTAGTATCATGACCGAGGACTCGCAATCATCACCTTCCAATGATTTAGATAAAGCCAAAGCCCTACTCGATGCATTTGAAACAATTTCAGACACTGGACAAACCACACGCTCAGGTCAATCGGCAAGAGAAGCTCCAATGCCTGCCCCTAAATCACCATCTATTCGCGAGACTCCAACTGTTGGCATCGCCCGTGTTTCAGATGGTGTAATGGCTCATCAAGAAGGCGTTCAATCGGTTCGAGAAGCGCCGGTGGATCTTAATCACAAAATAGTACATGAAGCACCAGAGAATTTGGGATATGCAGGAACCTCTCCCGTGCAAAACACTCCTTTGCCATCCTCGAATAATTCCATTCCATTACCAGGTAGTAAAGAAGAGAAAGAGAGCGAATAAAGATTACATTCCTAGAGATGTTTCATCCCAACAGACTTCAGGAAATCCTCGCAATCATCTGTTTGGTTAAATGCGTAGTGCTCGATCCGGGATTCGAACCCGGGTCCTCGCCTCGAAAGGGCGAGATGATGGGCCGGACTACACCAATCGAGCAGCCGTGATTTGGCCAAATGCCTTCCATTCAAGAACTTTGAGGGTCACTTGCCAACTCTTTCCACCATCGCCAGGCGAAAAATCCACACACAAATAATCCGATGAGAGCGATGCCGAGTAATATTTCATTATCGAGGAGCCACATGATTACATCGATTGCTTGTTGCCCATAGATGCCTATGATCAATGCTTCCATCCCAAAACGCAATGCTCTCCCGAATAAGCCAGCGATGACAAAACTTTTTTTCTCCATCTCCCCCATGCCCGCAAACCATCCAAATACCTTGTAGGGAATAGGGGAGAAAGCAGCAATGAAAACACCAAGAGTGCCATATTTCTCAAATAGATTTTCGAGTTTGGAAATATGGTGAGCTTGTCCAAACTTCTCGAAGAGACTGCGCCCCCATTTCTGACCAAGCCAGTATCCCACCAAACTTCCTAAAACCGAAGCGATGGTAACTACGAGCCAAAGCCAGATGATGGTTGGTATCGAACCTGCTGCGTTTATCAGCATCGGGAGATACATCAGGTCAGGAGGCACAGGTTGAATAATCGCTTCTGTAAATGAAAGGAAAAACAAACTAGCAGGTCCGAAGATTTCAAACCAATCGAGGATGGTTTCTTTCCAACTCACAAATATCGCCACGAGTGCCTATGTCATGAAGGCTTTCCATGGAAGTCATGAAATTGGAGAATAATTTAGCATAACTATGCCAGTTCTAGATACGGCTGCCCTTTTGCATTGGCCAGCTGAACGTTTGGAGGGATGCCTAGTCGTCTTCTCTCAACAAGATGAATTACGCCGTTTGGATGAATCAAAATGGCTTTTTATTGAATCACTAGGTTTGGATTGGCGCCAAGTAAATCCCGCAGAAGCAATTGAAGCTGCAACAAAAACCGGTGACATTTCTGGCTTATCTCAAGTAGACCTTGATGTTTTAGCCTTGGCCATCCAGACGAAAGAATTGCTTTACACAGATGATTATCGGATGCAAAATGTTTGTCGTTTCTTGGGATTGGCCTTCAGTGGCGTGGTCAACAAGGAATCGGCATCTTATTGGCAGTGGGTTTTAGTGTGCACAGGCTGCAGGAAAACAACAGAAGTCGAGCATCAGAAAAATCCAGATTGCGATATATGTGGCTCTCCAACCAAAGTAAAAAAGAAGCGAATTTCTAAATCTTGAGAACCAATATTTATTCTTCTGAGGTGGGGTTATTCATGGTGTTTTTATCACCATCGTTTTCCAATAACCCAACCTTCTTTTTTATTTCATCAAGACTCATTCCTGTTGGGTCCAGTCCGACATCTTTCGCTCGTTTGAACCATCTTTGCTCTTCAGTCATGCCGCCTGATTCCAGATCAGCAACTGTTTTTGCAGGATCGATTGATGTCGCTTCCTGTAGCCCTTTTTGGAATTCTCCTTTGGATTGCCCCATGGCTTTGGCTAACTTTGGTAAGCGGTCTGCACCAAAAAGAATAAAGAAAATCATAATCAAAGCAAGTATTTCAAACGAACCAAAATTCATGCGGCTACCATCCTTCCCAGTTTCTTCCTGTTTGTCAATCTCTCGGTGTTAACCGCCTGAAACTGGCGGTAGTAATGCTACTTCATCGGATTCGTTCAAAGCATGATCTTCGCCTACTTTTTGGCCGTTGACCGCTATTGCCAAACCAAGTTGTAACCAGTCCTCTAGTTCAAGCTCTTCCAAAAGGAAACGTACTGAACATTGTGGAGGCAGAGATATCGTGTGTTCTCTCTTACCAAGTTTCTCGGCTAACGGCCCAAAGGCAAGGACTTGCACATCCATGGGCTCCCCAAGGGTTGAACTTAATCAACCTCTCCTGTCTGTTGCGGGCATGGTGGCCGCAATTGCATGTAATCAAGTGTGGAAATTGTATCAAGTTGGCGAAGATCCAATCGAGGCCGTTCGCGGTATTACTTTTGAGATAGCTAAAGGTGAGTCGATTGCAATAATGGGTCCTTCTGGATGTGGAAAAACAACTTTGTTGAATTTATTGAGTGGAATCGACGACCCTACAGCAGGAGTCGTTGAAGTAAATGGGATGCCGCTACAGGGAATTTCTGATAACGAGAAGACCATGATCAGGGCAACGCATCTTGGTTTCATTTTCCAACAATTTAATCTTCTTCCGGTTTTAACAGCCCTCGAAAATGTCGAATTGCCTCTTCTTCTCAATAATGTAGATGCCACCGAAGCTAGGTTGAAGGCTAAGGAGGCGCTCAACTTGGTAGGTTTGTCAGACCGAATATCGCACCGTCCAGCCGAATTGTCTGGAGGCCAACAACAACGTGTTGCTATTGCCCGAGCCTTTGTTCACCAACCTGGAGTAATTTTGTGTGATGAACCAACAGGAAATCTTGATTCGGAAACAGGTCAGGAGATCCTCCAATTATTACTTCAATTAAACCGTCAACACGATACAACGCTCGTCATTGTAACACACGATGAAAACATTGCAGGTGCATGTTCGAGAATATTGAGAATGGCAGATGGAGTTGTTTTGCAAGAAGAGGAATGACCATGTTGTTTGAATCACTCCTTTTAGGAGTCCTAATCCTGGTGCCATGTACCGTTTCAACCATCGGTATGGGCAAAGATTTGAACAAAGTCTGGCAAAAAATCGTACTTATTTTCGGCCCTTATGCAGATGCATTACTTGTTTTCTGGGTTTGTAGTTGGTTGGATTTGAGTGGTCCTGCAACATGGGGTGCTTCACTTTCAATGGGGTGGATCTCTCATGCATTAATCCAGCCCATGCTTTGTCCAAGACGGCTTATAGTTTGGCGATTGGCTATGCAACAAGTGTTTCGAAGAAAGCGCCAAACTGCATTAATGATGGCTGGATTAATGATCACATCTGCAATCATTACATCTTCTCTGGTTGTTGGTGACTCGTTGGATGCCACGATCAAAGATGACATTGAATTAGCCTATGATAATACGGATTTAAGCATCTACAGTCGTGACAAAAGGTCAGGCGTCCTTTCGCCACTAGATGAGAATTTAACGAATTCCATAACTGAGAGTTTCCTGGAGCACCCAGAAGTAAAAGCCGTGATGAAAGGCATTGATGCCTCTGCAACATTAACCGGACCAGACGGTCTTGCAGAGCCTTTAGTGCCTTGGTTTGCCTATGAGGGTGACGATGCTTGGTCGAGAATTGGGGGCGAAAGCGGGTACAGATTTGGTGAAATAGGTTCTGGGATTCTCATCAATGAAGTGCTATCAGCCAAGATTAACGCTTCAAAAGGTGATGTCTTGAATATGTCGTTTTACATCACAGATGAAGACGGAAATAGAGAACGTAAGGAATCAACTCTTCTTGTTTTTGATGTCGTCGAAAACGATGGCCTTGGTGCGATGGGAGGTGCACAATCCCCTGCCATTTATTCCACGTTGAGTACATCTCAACAACTTCTTGAGATGTCAGATGAAGTGAATCGCTTACGCGTTTCATTACACAATCCACAAAATGCTGAAGACGTGAGTGAAGAATTACTGGAGGCCGTCGACCAATATCTCCAATTTGAAGATGTTGGGTTACGAATTGAATCGGAAGGAGATCTGCTTTCACTCCTTTCCCAACAAGGATTAGGTCGACTTAGTGCCTCATTCATGGATTCCTTTCGAGAAAATTCATCATCTTTTGCATCTGGAGAAACCACTGAGGTTCTTCAGATTCCACTGATTGAGGTGCTTGTGGATTATGAACAGATTCTCGCCTTACCTGATAGTGAATTGGATATCGTTATTCCTACAGATACTGGTGATTGGTATCTCTCAAGTGGAGGTGTGAGTTATCAGATAGACCGAGGTGGTGATGTCATCAATTGGGTTGTCCCAAAGGGGGGCATCATCAACGATTTTGTGATGCTAGAAGGTGGTTTGTTAGTCGCTCATGACAATGGTTTACACTACATTCCTGGAGAGTATCAGTCATCTGTCGAAGAAATTGCATCAGGGAACGTATTAGCAGTAATCAATGAAACCAAGTATTTTGACAACGATGCACCACCGGATTGGATTGATCAAATCCCCTCGCCTATTTTCTCTGTCCAAATGGAACAAATTGAGAACGGAACCTGGTATCTGTTTGAAGGCCTTTTTGAACGAACTCTAGCCCAATTCGATGTAAATAATAATCTATTTTCTTGGACAACAAATGCTACCGAGATGGTCCTCCATAACCAAACGCTATTACTGGGCAATGCGGATGCATGGTGGGAATTGGGTGCAGAGCCCACTCAATTTGGTAGTGCTCATGAAAATGGTTTGCTGCAGTCGGGTTCAAATTGGTCTCAACGAATTGATACTGGTTGGGTTTCTCTGACCCCACCTCCTGAAAGTTGTACAAATGGGCCCTATGCTTTTTACAAAGAAACTTGGATTTGTGGTGTAGATGGAGGAATGATGCTTACACAAGATGATGAAAAATCATTACGAATTCCAATATTAGCTGATGTTGGTGGATTTGGCATCATGCCACAATTGTTGATGGCTTTTGATGGAAATCAATCACCACCTGAAGGAGAAATTCACGTAAACCCTCTGTTAAATCAATACATAGATAATGAATCGATTTGGCTGAAAGGTCTCATACCAACTGCATATGGCGACGATGATTGGACTATTTTGAAAGCGACCGATACAATCGAATCTATCGATGCACCAGGCTTGGAAGCACTCGATTCACTCTTACTTGGTTTTATCAACCTGAGTAATGGTGAAACCCTTGCATATGCAGAGGAAGGAGAGAGGAGTCTTGTCATCTTGCAAGGTGCTGATCGTGAAGAACTTGAATTATGGCTTAATCAAATGGCAGATCATGAGATGTTTGGACTGAAGGCAAAAGCCATCAAAATCGATGCATATGCTTCAGCAGAAGAAGGCGCAGGAATATTATCTGCAATGTTTCTTGTCTTTGGGACCTTTACGATAGTGGCGGGCATACTTCTGGTGGTTACAATCATCATTATGCTCGCAGATGAAAGACGGAGTGAATCGGGTATCACGCGTTCATTGGGGTTCAAACGGTCTGATTTACGTGCTCTTGCAGTATTTGAGGGTCTCCTTACATCTTGTTTTGCGGCAATTTTGGGTGGAGTAATTGGATTATTCCTCGCTTTGATCATATCAGATGCCTTTAGCGAAATATTTTCCTCGGTAGGGGCCACACGTCTTGATTTTGCAGCATCGTTAAACAGCATTGTTGATGGTGCATCCTATGGATTTCTTCTCTCAATGAGTGTTTTGCTTGGTGTATCGTATTGGACAAGTCGCCTCAATATCGTCGCTGCAGTGAGAGGATTCCAACCCATGGATATGAAGGGGGTTTCTTGGGTTTCTTTATTGATTCTGATTGGTTGTTTTGGCGCAGCCTCTCTTGGTGGTCTCATTTTGTTTGTTACAGGAAAAGAAGATACGTTGTTCTTACCACTTTGGCATATAACCGCTGCTATGACCATTATTGGAACATGTACTCTCTTCTTCAATGTCATCCCGTCGTTTATCCCAATTGGAATCAAACGTTTCAACATGTTACGCAGAAATAAACATACAATCACTTGTGCAACGATTGGTTTTTTGCTGTTTGCTTGGGCATTGCTTCCTGATTGGATGGATCCGATTAGAGCACAATTACAGCCAAACGAGGTGACATTTGCTCTGTTAGGGATTATTCAAGTATTTGCAGGCGTGATGATTCTTGTCGGTTTTGCTCCGTTTATGGCAGGGTGGTTAGGGAAAAGAAAAATTTTCTTGAAGACCTTAGGCCCAGTTGTCCCTGTTGCTTTAGCCCATCCCGCTCGCTCGCCTTTACGAACAGCGGTTTTGATGGGTATGTTCTCAATCACTGTATTTTCGGTAGTGGTCCTTGCCGGTTACGCAACACAATTTGAGTCACATTCTTCGGGATTTGTAGACGAAGCAAGCGGCGATTTTGAAATTCTATTATCTTCAAGTCGACAAAGCCCCCTTGACTTGTCTTCTGACCCATCAGAGTGGCCTCTTCAATTAACAAATGCATCGGATATAGATGCAATTGGCCAAGTTCAACGGGCTACGGTTTGGGTTGAAAACTCAAACGAATCTCGGATTGGTTATGTATTACGTGGATTTGATGCTGGATTTGCTCAGCATGGAGGATTGCCTTTGAGTGAATGGGACGAACGTTATGGGAATACAGAATATGAGGTATGGCAAAATGTGAGTTCAAGACCGGATTTAGCCCTCATCGATGCTTCCTTTTTACTCATCGATCCACTGAGTGGAGAAGCATTATCTGGGTTGAAAATTTCAATTGGAGAATCGATTTCTTTAATTGATGTTTCCAACGCTGGTAAACGTCAGGATATTGTGGTTGCTGGCGTACTTTCTGAGTCCTCGAATCTATTCTCTTCGGGCATATGGCTTAATTCAACAACCTCAGAACAATTTGGTGGGTCCCTAACTAGGGTTTACGTTTCTCAGGCCGATGGTGTAGACTCGAAGCATCTCAGCGAGAATTTGAACAGGGACTTGGCTCCAACAGGAGTCTCAGTTACTCTCATTGAAGAAGAAATTTTAGAGATTCAATCGTTAGTATTTGCAATTCTTTCGATATTCCAGAGTTATCTTTCTCTTGGTTTATTCGTAGGAATCGCTGGCATGGGCGTTGTCACGGTTCGATCGGTTTCGGAAAGGAGGGCCCAAATCGGTATGATGAGGGCGCTTGGTTTCAGAAAATCGATGATTTTGCAGAGCTTCTGGATTGAAGTTACTTGGATTGGGATGCTTGGAATTGTGAACGGCGTTTTGGTCGGTATTGGTTTTCATAATGCCATCCATGAGGAATTCTGGAGAGAACAGGGTGTTGACCTTATGTTACCATGGAGTACCATTTGGATGGTCCTTTTCGGAGGATGGTTGATGCTTATACTTGCAACTTATTGGCCCGTAAGGCGTGCTTCATTGATTTCTCCAGCAGAGGCATTGCGAGTTGACAGTTCATAATCGAGGAAGGTCTGATTACAAAAATCATGCTCCAATGTAATTTTTTGCTATGGGCGATATCAAAAATCAGGCCACTGAGAGCGATAAATCCCACGCCAATAATCCAAATTGTTTCATACCACAGCCATAATTTGTGCTAATGGCTATATACATCGGTTAATGTGCGGTAAGATACCGGAACCAGTTTTGGAGGAAAATGGTATGAGAAAACTAGCCCCAGTATTGCTATCTTTGCTAATGATGACATCTGTCTTCGCAAGCATTGGCTGGCAAGAATTAGAAGAAAACGCAGAATTTGAGAACACCAGTGGCCGATCTGGCCCAGACGTTGAGGTCGTAGAGATTACGCATCCTCGCGAGTCAACGGAAGCGGACGCATTCAGCGACGCTCGTAACATCGTTGATGCTGGAGAAGAACTATACTTTGAATCGTGGATACAGAATTCAGGAAATGAATCAATCACCCAACTAGGTGTTGAAGTCTCTGTCTTCGAGCGAAAGGTCAACGGTCAAGTTGGCACCTTCGTAAACAGTTGGAGCCATCCTGACGTAATCTGCCCAGATCCGTTCGTTTGTGCTCAAAACGAGTTGCTCCCTGGCGCAATACTTGACTTTGGAGCCTTTGTCATGTCCGTGCAAGGTTCCATGGTAACTTGGACACCACCTGTTGGTGACTACTATGTATACGTCGAAGCCACCACTTCAGATGCAAACGGCGATTCCAATGATGCTGATGAAGACAACAATGTTCAGCGAAACAGAGTTATCGTTGCTGATTGGACTGATTTGAGCGTCGATCTCGAATGGACTTCAGGCAAAGATGTTGAAGGTGGACAGGAACCCGTTGATTTCACTATGACGATTATGAGTCAAGGTTCCATCCCATGGGATGCACGAAACGTAATCGTTCACCTCACAGCAGATGGTGCAATGCAGGATGCTGCTTTCTGGTCTGATGAAAATGACGATACCGCAGATCACCACAACAACGCCTCCCATCGCGAAGAGACCACTAACGCACTATCATTGGGAACACCATACAATTTCTCAGAAATCGGAACCTATGGTAGCGTACTCATCTTCCAAAACGCTTCTGACCCCAATGACAACCAATCCGATGATCGATGGAATCTTAGAACAGGCGTACCTTGGGTACTCAATGGCACAGTGACTCCAAATGCCGCAGCAGAGTCTGGCGATTATTCGCTCACTGCTACAATTATCGAGTTTACCGAGTATGGTCGAATTTCACCAGAGTGCGATTCAGAAGGTAATGCTGATCTTGGAGATGGTGCAAATAACGATACCGGAACCACAACCAACTGGTGCGAGGTTTCAAGGATAAAGGATGACAATTCTGAGTCACAGACTAGCACTATTACCGGTAGCGTAGAAAATCGCCATGACATTAGTATTGACCGACTTGTAATGAACACAGGATACATGGTCCAACCTGACGGAGCTTGGGCTCCAGCAGATAATACAGGCCTCACTGCAGGACCAGTAAGCCCTGGTCCGATGACCATCGAAGCCATGGTTATGCATCGAGGGAACAATCCGGGTGCTTATGATGAAATTAACGATGAATACCCTCAAGAATATGACTGGAATGTTACCTTTACAATTACCAACCGATCCGATAACAGCGTAGAAGAATTCCATGCAGAAAATTGTTCATATGGAGAATTGTACGGTACATATGGNCCATATGCCACCATAGGTGGAATGGGAGCAATGGAAGGCCGAGCCTGTATTCAATATGATATGTGGCCAGGTCTTTACGACATCACCGCAACGGCCAATCTAATTGGTAAGTACACTGGTTTTGATGCAACATCTTTCAACGATGCAATGACTATTCAATCGGTCAGTGCTTTGAACAACCGCCCAGTGGTCACTGCCACTTTGGGCAATTCTGGTACGATATATGCTTCAGCAGAAGATGGTGTCNCTACTCCAATTGAGATTTCTGCATCTGCCTCAGACGTAGAAGATTCAAATGAAAAACTCAGACTTTCATGGGATTTACCTGGGGACATGTTTGACCAAGATTTCGAAGATCAATTTAACGTTGGCATTACGCCATTGGTAAACTCCGATTGGATTGGAAAAGGACGAACTGCTACTGTAACGGTAAATGATACTTACGGTCTTAGAGTCTCTGATATTGTGACCTTTGATGTCTGGCACAAAATGACTGCTTCTGATGAATCTGAAAGCGGAGTGAACTTGAGCTACCACATTGAATATGCAGACGATACGCCGTTCAGCGTAACACTATCTGACAGCACCGACACATTCACTGGCAAAGCCCTCACTGGCTTCAGCGGAACATATGATTCGATTGCAGTTCTAGATTACACGCCAAGTACACTTTACAGCGCTGGAGATTTGTTGAACTCTCAAATGACTCTGAAATATGATACTNCCTCTCTCGAGCCAACGAGTGTTTGGTTCGTGAACCCGAACGGTAACTGGGCACTACTCGCNTCTACTGATGAGATTAGCGTTATAGGCACCGAAGGAACTGTTACGCTCCCAGCAAGNGGAGAAGACATACTTGGGAACGGACAAATTGTGCTCATGGGCGGAACGGTCATCATGGAAGGAATTCCAGAACTCCATCCAATGACCATGACCCTTAACCCACAAAGCGGAGGNAAAATCGGTATGCAATGGAGTTACATGCTTCCATCAGGAGCTACTGTAGCAGGAAATGAGTATTACCACTTGGTAGTTTGTGAGGGTGCTGATGATTGTGCTGAGAACGATCGAGTACTGGATACAACNGGTTCACCAGACACTGCCAACAACCAAGATTCTTACACGCTAACTGGAACCTCAACTACTCACAGTAGTATGTACTACGCGACAGTCTCTATCTGTAATAATGACGGATGCCATGAGACCGTAGCAAAGAACANCGCTACTGCAGATAAAGAAGTCGACGGTCATCCAACAGCCACGAATATGGTTGTGAACGCAAATGCAGGTATGACTGCATGGGACGTTACCTGGGAAACTGATGGTGACACCTCCGANGTCAAGATGTGGAGNGTATGTTACTCNGACTCTTCTTGGAATAACGCTGGTGACATGCCTTCAACATGTGTTGATGCTGCAGACGGAGAAACTTCTGTATCTGCGCCAATGAGTGAAGTAGTTGGTAAGAAGAAATTCTACTTCACAGCCGTACCAGTAGATGCTCTTGGTAACTATGACACCGCAGTTTCACTCTATGATGTCAACTATGAGCGAACCTCAGATGGTACTGTGAATACTGGAGATACCATCAGCGATCAAACCGCTGCTGAGGGAGATGTTCCAACTTGGGCATGGGGTGCAATCATTGGCATCGTAGCCGTAGCCTTCGTAGTAGGAGCATTCATCCTATCAAGAGGCGGAGATGGAGACGAAGGTAAGGATTGGGATTACTGATTCTACCTTGGAAAAACCGAATCCACAGCGAAAGCTGAATTCATGAGGGGAGTGGTTCGCCACTCCCCTCATTTTTTTTTTGTAAATTTCTTANATTTCTAGGCTATTTCCGGGTGTTTTTTGATAACGAATTTCATTCAAAAAACNGGNCCTTCTCTATCGAATAAAAGAATTCGCACCCCAATGCTCATAAATGGTATAGAACCTGCGTGAGAGCACATAGAGTCCGTAAGGAGCCTGATGACTATGATAAATAAAAGTAAGAATATGAAAGCAAAAGCATTTGGAGGCCTCGGTATTGCCGTTTTCCTCTGTTTGTTGATGGCCCTGATGCCTTATTCAGGTGTCGTTGAAAATAACGAAGTTGAAGAGAACACCTCTTTCGTCGAAGAAACACAAATCGACGAGAGTGCGGTTCCATTGAGAGAAAAATATGATCCGTATGGTTTCGATACCTACGATCCTCTGACCGAACAAGTTGGCATGCGTGACATGCACTCAAAGACCTACTCTATCGGAGAAGGTAAGTTGCAAGTTGTCACAAGCGCAGACCCCGTTCACTATATGGAAGACGGAACATGGCAAGACATTGACATGAACTTCGTCACAACAGAGGACGGATGGGAAGTTACTTCCAACGTGTTCGAAACTACGATTGGAAGTGACGTTACTAATGGTGTATCTGTCGATTTCAACTCGGGTGCTGATGAGATTATCACAGGAATTAATCCTAGAGTCAGCATGCTTGGAGACGATGTTAAGCAAGTCTACGATTACAAACCGTTCCAAGACGAGAGTTTCTTAGTCGAGACCGGAGGGAATNTGCTACGGTACAACCTTGGCGATGGTTTTTCTCTTGATTACACAGTAACCGTTGATACGCTCAAGCAGGATTTGGTCATCGAAGAAAGACCAATGGCGGAATTACTCGAAGGCATGACCTGGTTTGGTCTAACTGAAGAAATCGTTTTGCCAGTAGGATACGGTCTNTTCATTGANGGTAACCTTCTNGGCGAGGGCGAATTCATCTCTACTCAGAGCGAAATCACAATTGCCAAAATTTCCAACGGTGAAGTACTCTCNCTTATTCCAGAACCTACTGTGGAATTNCCCATGGTAGAAGGTGAAGAAGAAACTGAAGGATTTTACCTAGGTACGTTCTTTGTCTCTCAAGTAGATGGCGTCATCACCATCTCNACAATGGTTGAAGTNGATTGGCTTCTTGCTGAAGACCGNGTCTTCCCAATCAANATTGATCCNTCANTNNCAACNACTTCNANGANTCCACGGANATTGNNGNNCNACCTACAATTANTGTGGTANCANGAGNNNCTACNAGCAGTTNNACTCGNTGGGNNTANAGTNNNNGTTNNTANGGAAAATANNCTCCTTGGATTAANTTCTCTNCACCGGCAATTGNANNAGGNNCAACTGTCGATGANATCGAACTTAAAATCAAGNTNCGACGAAGNAGTANCACGCAAGGTACCTGGGCTCAACAAAATGTTGAAACCGTTATCATGCAAGACTGTGGAACAACTGGTCGTGCGAGCACAGCAAATTACGCTGTGACATGTACGACTGATTTAATCGGCAACTCTAACCTCTACCCAACCACTTCTACTTACTGGAATGGAAACAATATTCCAATGACACGATCCGTTTACGGAAGCGATGCTGTTGGTTCAAGTTCATGGTGGGGTCTAGGAACCTCAGGAACCATTGTTGCTGGAGATATTTGTAACACCCAATCAACCTGTTCTGCTGCTAACACAGTAGCAAGTAACGTTGCCGATGTTTACCTCAACGGAGGCGGACCAGTAGGTGCAGGATTCCATTTCGATGCATCAAAAACCGCCAGTAGCAGTTCCAACATGGTTTACCAAGCATATGGCAGTGCCAACTACGTGGCACCACAACTCATTTTGACCTACACGCCAGGAGCTGATAATGATGCACCTACTATGAAGTCTGGTGCATATGATGGCGTAGATTCCTTTGTCGAAGGAAAGAGAACATTCTTTGCTAAGTTCTCTGATGCTTCAGGAATTGACACATCAAGCGGAAATGAGCCTACGCTCTCTTATTCCATTGGCGGAACAGCACAAACTCCCGTGGTTGGTACGCCCATTGGTACTTGTAGCAATGCTTTCGATGGTTGCTGGTTCAGTGCTCAAACTGTTGCACTCAGTGCAGGAGACACTGTTTCCTATGAGTGGTCTGTGAAGGATACTGCATCTACTCCAAACTCCGCAACAGTTGGACCTTACACTTTTGATGTCCTTGATGTCATTAATGCGCCAACCACGGACCGCAAATACCAAGTCCTCTCAGAAGACGTAAATTCGGATGATTCATACAACGCGGCTACCAACGGATACCACTATGACCGGCAGATGACTTACTGGGAAGGAGATGCTGACGAATATCTCTTTGAGTGGGATACGTCCGAGTGTGGCACGACTACTACTACTTCTTGTTTCGATGAGGCTGCCTATGGAGGCAGCGTCTACAATCCTCTTTGGAGATTGAAGTGGCAAGGAGCACCAAACGTCGCATCACTAAGTTCTTGGAATTCTAACAACCTAGTTGGCGAACTAACGCTCAACGAGGCTGAAGGTGGACCGATCGACATCGATAAGCAGCATGGACCTGGTATGGGTCTTCTCTTTGCCTATGATACTGGTAACGACAACTGGGCAATCATGGGAATTGGAGATGAAACAGGTATTTCCGAGCGATTGAACCCAGCAACTGCAACAATCGAGACAACATCTCAAGCAGCTTACTGGAACTACTATGACATCGCTATGCACCGAATTCCAATGCCGGCTGATGTTGAAGGTACCTTCGGAGAATTTGATACTGATTGGACAGGAACCAATTATCAGACTACTAAAGCAAACTGGATGTGCCACGGAAGTCACGGATACATCTATTTCTTTAGAACTACAGGTACTTCTCCTGCTTGTTACGGGGCTGCTACCTATGTTACTAACTACAAGTGGAGCGGATTTGCTCTCGGTCTAATTCAATATCAAAATGCTGCTGGAAGCTACCAAACCTCTTGGGCAGATTCCAAGATTGCACCAGATCCAGATACCTTTGAGCCAAGCCTCGTCCACGCACCTCTTGCGGATTCTCATTCTAAGTCGAGAACCTTTACGTTCACAGTAAGCGACAATGGTAATCCACCAAGTGGCGTTGATGTAGGGACTGTAGTTGACCAACAACCAACACTCCACTACTCTATCAACGGTGGAACTTGGGTATCTGAGTTGCTCACGCCGGAAATGGCTGGAACTGCATGTGCAGGCGTTGCTTGTGACTGGACTTACACACTTTCAAACCTAGATCGAGGAGATAATGTGTCCTACTACGCAACTGCAAGAGATACTTCAACTGTTGGAGGCGCTAATGGTAATTCGGCTAACGTCAATACTACCTCGACATATTCTTTCGTAGTCGCAGATCCTAACTTGATGTTTGTAGTAGAATGGCATGATATGAGTGCAAGTTCTAACGCTGCCTGTACTTTCCAAGCAGTACTCTATGATACAACCAACGAAATCGAATTCAAGTATTCCGATGATTGTACTGGATATATGTCGGGAGGAAATCCGTATGCCTATTACAACAAAGCGATAACTGGATACCAAGATCAAACCCGCACACACGGAGATACCATACGGGATGCTTCGACACCATGGGATAACAATAATCCTCACACATCGAACTTTAGAATCACCACTGGAGCTAATGGTGCTCACGGTTGGGAAACTTTCGACAGAGGCCTTGATGAACTTGAGGACTATGATTCTCATCTAGAAGCTACAGGAAGCAGTGGTACCTCTGGATTCTATTGTACTTACCCAAGTTATTGGAATTCATACAAAGATAACTGCTATACCAATATTGACATGCCAGACAACTTTTACTTCAACTACTTCGGCACAGAATACAACGGTTCGAACAATGATTCCAGAGTACACATCTCTAGGCTTGGAATGATGCAACTTTATGACAACGCTGATACGACCGTAACATCCAACTTCTTCTACAGTTGGTATAACCAAATGATTGTATTGCCTAAAGCAAGCGGAAGTACCAGTTACAGCTCCTATGGAGTTGAAAACAATTACGTCCAGGCTGCTTCAGGAGCTATTGCGCCATACTGGCATCGATATGTATCCAACGTTTGTTACGATAATGCTGCATACGATTGTAGCGTAAGAACCAGACTCGTACCGTTTGAAGGAAAGGGCATAGATCTCAGTGAAACTCAATGGGGAGATGTAACTCTTACTGAACTTGACTCACCTGTAAGAATATCTCCATCCTCTGGAGATTACTTATCCTTTAGAGGTGACGTTACTGTAGAACCTGGTGTTGTATTCCAAGTCGCAGCAGGAAAAGGTATTTCCTTTGATGGAAGTTGTACACAATTCTCTGCTGTTGGAAACGACACCGACGAAGGTCGAATTGTATTCGAAGGAACGAATGGACAAGAGTGGAAGGGATTAGCCTTCACTGGTGCATGCGCTACTCCAGCAGGAACTGACGACCGTCACACTATGATGCACGTTGATTTCAAGAATACATCAGACGCTGCAATCGCTGCAGGTAGTCGACACGGAAACTACAACGCTGGACAACCAGTTGCTAACGGAAACACGGGTAATTTCACTATGTTTGATATTACATTCGACAACGTTGCAGAAGGTTTCAAGCATGGAAGTGGAGCTGGAACTGTTATTGAAATGACCAACTATTCAGTAAGCAATGCAGACCGCTCTTGTTTCGACTTTGCGAAGGATACAGAAGCGACTCTTACAAACGGAACACTCACCAATTGTAACACGCAAGGTGTTGTAGGCGGAGGAGCCATTGTAAGCGATCAATCAACACCATCAACAGCAGGTTCTCTTACCATCCACGAATTGGATGTAACCAACACTGCTGGTGATTTCATCAACGTTGATTTCACTGCTGTACACCTCGTCAATGTAACCTCTACTGCTACCAGCACAAGTGGTTACGCATTGATGTCGGCTGGAACTGGCACACAAGGTAACGCGATTCAATCTGAATGGTGTGGAGCTGGAAACAGTTGTACACACGTTGAAAACTTTGATGCCACAGGGTTCTCCAGTGGTATTGAAATCCATTCAATTACCAGTTACGCACTCGACAATGTAGATGTGGACGGAAACGTCATCTACAAGCGCGAAGGAACTGGTATCGCTGCTGGACCAACATCCGTAGATGCAGTAATGGATGGAGTCTCTACTTCTGGAAATATACACCTATACCGCACTATACCAATGACCTTGGATGATATATCTGCACAAGATTTGATTTTCTATGCCGATGCGCCTTCGGGCTTCCAAGCATCTTACTCTGATGTACAACTCTCTGGAGAACTCGGTATCTCTGGAGGATGTTCGTACAATATCGGAATTACTGATTTCTCAGCACGAAGAGCATATTTCGATTGTCCAATTGCAGGATCTGACAACAATGTACGCTTGGCCGAAGGAACGATTGTGCACACTGTGCCTAACTCTCTATCGACAAACGTAGTTTATGCTCGTCATTCCACAATTAACATGGGTGAAACAGACATTGAATCACTTTATGTTGGTGGATGGCACTGGAGTACGACGAATGTTGTTGCTTATGCAAGCGCAGGTGCAAACATCCGATTATTCGATGTATCTCTTAACGATGATGACAACCAAGACGGAACTCTTGATGGTGCTACCTCTTGTACAGAGGTGGCTAACTGTCCAGCTACTGTTTTCGGTGGAACTGTATGGTATGGTGGTCTTGCTGAAGTAACAGTGAAGAAGGAAATTCCACTTAACTCAGGAACTTTTGTTGATCAACCAAATCACTACGTAACTGCAAACTACATCGACAGTACCACTCCTACAGTAGAATTATTCCCGCTGGGATTGGCAACTACTAATGCTACTGGAGTCGCAGACAACGTATGGGTCTTGATTCGAGACCACAATGGAAACACTGCAACCATGCATGGACTGCACGCATTTGGTCCAGGTGGTGTGGCTGACTTGACGCCTCTTGATGCTGACTACCCAGGCTGTACTGATGCCAATAACGATGGGTCTTGTGACGATCCTTCACAGGCATCTTTCGGTGCAGGAGATGACATCACGCTCTATCTTGAGCCTGAACCAGTAGACTTGACCGCAATAGGTCCAGGACCGATTACTTGCCAAGAACTTGGTGAGCATGAACAAGCTAAGGTACTTGGAGATGGAGGGAATACGCAAGGATATGATCCTGGTGAAACATTCACCTTTGCTGCCAAGGTAACTTTGAATTCTGACATGATGCTCGAAGGATGTAACATCGTGGCTAAAGACCAATTCAAGTTAACTGGAACTGGTAGCTTCACACCTACACTGACTATTGGCTCGACATCTACTTTCACTGTGCTAGCAGCTGATGGAACCACTGGTGACCTTCGCTCTACCTCAGCACTCACCCCTGGTCATGTTGTTGTCCTTGGTGAATTGATCGTCACCAATGGAAGAATCACCAATCTTGCCTATGACGCTAATACAGGTGTGGCAATTGATATCGGGGCTGATGCAACATTTACGAGTAATGGTGGGACAATCACAGGATTGGCTACCAACAGTCCAGACAACATTTTGGTTAGAATCGGAGAAGATGCAATCGCAGACATTGATGGTGGAAGCATCATCGCAGGAGGCGCAGGTGTCGGACTTCAATTCAATGAGGCTTCAACTGTTGCTAATGCAGATAACTTTACAGTAAAGAATGCAGATATTGGAATTGATGCGGTTAACGCAAACCCATCGGTCTGGAATTACGTTCTTGAAAATAATGAAGTGGGACTTAACATCGTCAATAACCCACCTCCTCCGCCACCTCCGCCATTGTGCATATTGGGTGGCCCAGGTGTCTATTATGGTGGATATTGGGGATCACCTCTAACCTGCACCTTTAATTTGCCAGCTGGTAAAGAATTTGAACTGAAAGTTGAGCAATATGGATGGGGTTCGGAAACTTCTGTTGATGTAACAAAGCCAGATGGCACTACTCAGAGTTTTGGTCCATACTACTTCTCATCCTACACTACCTACGATCCTCTTGAAACCTATGATGTTGCAGGACAATACACCATTGTATTGGATGACACATGGGGAGATGGAGGCGCCAAAGTTACCGCAGATTACGCTTCAGATGGTGGCGGCGAAATAGATGCAGGAGAGATCTGTAGCATTGGTGGTACTGCTTGGAATCCAGGATTTGGAGCTGCAGGTGTTTCATGTACTATCCCAGATGGAGCCGATTGGGCTGCACCTCGCAGTTTCTCTCTAGAGTTGACTACCTATTCTTGGGCTTATGAAGCCTATTGGAAGGTTGAACAATCTCTTGATCAAGGAGCCTCATGGACAGTAGTTGGAAGTGGCGGTCCTTACGCATATTCCAACTACCAAGTTTACGATTTGGGTACTTTCACAGGTACTGGACGATTCAAAATCACTAACCAAGATACATACGGAGATGGTGGCCAAAGAATCGTTGCTACACTGATGCCTGCTGCATCTAATTTGATTAACTTCAACGAAGGTGAAATTTCAGGTTCAGACACCGGTGTAACCGTTGGTGGACTCTTAGGAGAAGCTACAGTTGGTTCAATTAACAATCTCAACATTACCGGAAGTGGTTCAAGTACTGGCTTCGAAGTAGTCGGTGACATTGGAGGAATCGTGGTAGATGGCCTTGAAATAACAGGTGGAGACACTGGAATTGATGTAAGTTCTACAGCATCAGGGGCTATCTCATTCACCAATGTTAAGTTGAATGAAACAACAGGAACAGCCCTCCATTACCAAAGTGATATGGCTGCTCCAGTAACTGGTACATTCGGAGATAACACTGGAACTGCCATCAAACACGGCCAATTTACAACATCCGACCGAACCTACGACGGTCTCGACTTGAGTGGAAATGCAATAGGAATGGTTGCAAATGGAGCTGGTAATATCATGATTACAAACAGTGACTTTGATAACACAATGGATGTCAAAATCACTGGAAGCTCAATTATGACATTCGTAGATGGAACCGTGAATGAAGATGTTGCTGTCGATCAAATTGATGTCAGCGGTAGTGGAATGTTTGAGAGAGCACGTGCTCTTGATTATACTTACACAGCCGATCAAGGTACAGGCGCAGAAGCTGTTGAAGAAGCAAATGTCATTCTTTTGGATGCTGATTACGGCGTTGCTAGCATGGGAGAAACAGATTCTTCCGGTGAAGCAGGACTCTTGTTCAATGTCTACACGGTCGACAAGAACGGCCAAGATGACATGGACTTGAATGGATACACCGTTGCTACAGTGGCTAAGATTTTCACCAGCACAACTGTCGAAGATTACCGATATGCAATGACGTCCGTATCTCTCAGTGATGCACCAGGTAATGCTGGAACCGAGGAATTGACTCAAAACATCGATGCAAGAGTCTGTGACACATTCAACTCCGGCAACTATCACCACATACAGGTGTGTGAAGGTTGGACATGGAGTTCATATGAGGTAACAAGAGACGCTCGTGCTGACGGTACTGGTGGCTCCGTTATGGTCTATGACTACTACAATGGAATTGGTCGATCAGGAAACAATGTTGACTGGTCTAACAAGGTCGTTATGCTCGATTCTTACCGAACCTACATGGAAGATACTACAGACATCAACATGGCTGGAGCAACACTTCTTCAAACTGGAGGATACATTTACAATGACCAAAACTATCACGCCTTCTGGTCTACTTATCCTTACCAGTCTTCAGTAACAATGGAAGATACGACTTTCATCTCTCTGGCCGTAAATGACGACGAAGAGAGACTAGGTTGGACTCTTGGACAAGCGAAT
>PABV01000029.1 GCA_002699425.1 Methanobacteriota archaeon | reverse complement strand
ATTTTGATGATATCATAAAGATAAGGCATCCTGCTACGAAAGTGCAATGCGTATGTATGGATGACATGCGACTTGGACCCGATAATCACTTCTATTATTCGCACCTAGACCTGTTTGATCAAATAATTGTAACACCAATGCCACAATTAACCATCCCACTAGGCCCTGTATCATATGAAATGGAGGGAAAAAGTCACGAGATTAAATTGGGTGAAACTAAAGTTATCGATAATCCTTCCAAAATCAGCTCAGACCATGAGTTGCTAATCATAGGCTACAAAGGCGAAAGTGGGGCGACTCATATTCCACCAATTGACCCCAATCCTCTGTCAGGACTTGGGCGAACGTGGCATATTCCAATAACACAGGGTGAACAAACCATACACTTTGTAAGTCCAGTTCATAGCAAAATCACCTGGAGTGGCGGAAATCAAGATGGTTCTCACATCATTTTGAAGCCTGAACACCCACTTGAGGTAGCCTCATGGACACAAACCTTCAATGCAACCGAACCTGAACTTATCACGCTTACTTCAAGTGGCGAGGGTTCACTACTCTTGGTTAAAGGCAACCAAGGAAAGACGAACATCGCAGGACTTGACGATTCTTACCTTAGCCAATCATTTATCCCCCCTCAATTGAATGGGAAATTAAGCATCCATAACCCATCACAGGATGGAGTGAATCTCAATTGGCGACTTGGTGGAGTATCAGTTCCAGGAAATTCATCTCTCACAATCGATTGGCCTCCCATTGATCGTGATAACGCATTGATTGTTTCAACATCATCACCCGTAACAATCCAATGGCATCAAGGAAATGATGGGATTCTCCAAAATATTGCTCTCGACACAGGTCAACTCAGTGGACAAGAATATGCCCTTTTCCAAAACGGCACATACACAATGCAATTACTTGGTGAACAACTTTTGTGGATAAATGATACCACTTCTGAATGGAATAATGATTCGGAATTAACAACATCGTTCACCCATCAAGGTGATTTGGAACATCTTCAGATTATTGACGGTGACAGTTCAAGATTGATCTATGAATCTGGAACAAACGGTATCATGATGATAGAACGAGATGGTGAGAACCGTTGTATTTCACTCAATATTTCTGCTTCGGGATGGATTGAAGTAGAGGCTCCTTGGCAAGACGTTCAAGGAAGAGGTGAAGCCGATATCATTCGAAGTTGGCGAGATGGATCCCATTTTTCAGGGATGTCAATCACTCTTTTTGCTGAAACTGAAAATGCGCCTTACGGGGCTGTTTCAAGTGGTTGGGCATTTCATCTCTCCAGATTAAGTTACGAATTCACATCCTCCATCAGCGGACTTGAAGTTGCGTGGTCCGGAGGTGCAGTGGTTACCAACCATCCTGAACTTGAGCCTGTTGTGTTACGTGTTCCTGCGGAAAGAGGAGGACCTGGTCCAAGGTTTTCAGCAACTATCCCCTCTCTTTATCCCGTTGCCCAAGGCACCACTGGACAGGGATATTTTAATGGAGAAATTGAACTTACATCAAGGCAAAGTTTGGCCTCATACAGCGCTTACGAAGTGAGGAGAGGATGGTATGGACCATATGGTGAGCAATTGGGCGATGTATCTGCCTCTGCACTCGCCAGTAGTGAGGATTGGACGGCATTCCCTGGACAGCTTACATTGCTTACTGATTATGCAGGTTGGGTACCAGTCCCATCCCAAGCAGCAGCAGAAACGGTTTGGCACACCGGAGGTGAGCAAATACTATTCACGCTCCAATCTGCTGATTTATCAATGCTAATTTCGGAGGCCACGTGATGCAATTCAATAAAATCTCAAGAGATAAAAGCGCTGCATCTACAGAACTTGGATATGTGTTTACTTTTCTGGTGGGAGTTATGCTACTCACGATGTTTAGCATCTGGACATTTGGAATTGAAACAGCCACAAGAGAACGTTGGAATATCGCTGCAGTTGATGCAAATCTTGCCGATATAGCCTCTGCAGTTGAAAGGGCAAATGATGCGAGCCGAATCCATCCAGAATTACAATATGCTGAGGCTGTGGAATGGCGACTAACCGAAGCAGATGATACAGCATTTACCATCCATTTGCATCAAGACCATCTCAAAATTGAGCATGATGAACCCGAACTTGAACGTGAAAAGAGGTTATCTGGAAGTGGGTACGCTGAACACTCCGGGAGTCTTCTTCTCGATGGCAGTGGAACTGTATGGGTCGTTTATGAAGATGGTAATCTTACCTTGAGCCTCTACAGACCTTCATTTTAACGGCCCATGACAGCAGCATGAACCATCATTTGTACTTCTCTCATTTGAGATTGGGCACCCAATTCTCTAAACACTGTAAGCGCTCTTTGCAAGTATTCCATTCTTCTTTGCCGGTCTGGTGCCACACCACCAAGTCTTGCTAGTAACTCACCAATCTGCATCCGTAAATCGTTTGCTTCTGCAATGACAAGTGCTTCGCGATAGCGCTCCAATGCCTCCTCTTTACGACCACCATCTTGGAGTACCTCACCAAGCAGAATGCTTACTTCGACCAGTGCTAATTTGTCAGCAGTTTCTGAAAGAATTGATAGAGAATCAGAATAATGGTGAAGCGCAAGTTCAAGATCGTTAACCTTTGCATAATATCTGCCCAACACGGCTTTTGAACGAGCCAATTGCAGAGGCTCATCCATGGATTGTGATTGCTCGAAAGCCGTCATAGCATGTTCTCTGGCTCTCTCGACTTCATCTAAGTCCAGCAATGAACGAGCAAGGATGATTCGAGATGAAAGTAACTCCGGATGTTCCAAAAGAATCGACTCAACCTCGGAGTAGGCTTCCAATGCCTTGACTCTATCGCTTTTTCTACGGAACAAATATCCGATGTTATTGTAAGTTCTAGAAGCACCCTTGGCATCATTCAACTCGACATAAATTGCAAGAGCTTTGTGATGTAAAGAAAGGGCTTCTTCATTTTCACCTCGTTTAATGACCACATCGGCAAGACTTGAGTAAATATCAGCCATGACATGTTTATTTGAAGAGGCTTTAGCCGGCTCCATTGCCTCATTAAAGACATTTTCAGCCTCGGTAAATCGTGCCAACAAAAGTAAAACTTCTCCCTTCAGTTGAAGCATTTTACAGGAAAGTTCCTCGGATAAATCTGAGATCTCTATGCGTTCCAATAACTGCAGCATCTCTACATGACCCCTACTTACTAATTCTCTACCCGATTCATCAATAATTGAGGCAGCTAATTCATGTCGATCGCAGTGGGTTAAATGGTAGATTTTTTCGATTAAAACCTCAGGCTCTGCTGATTGTTTATCATACCAAGTTACGCATTTTTGGTGTAATTCTGACTTTGTCTGGGCATCTAAATTTTGTAATAAGAATTCACGAATTAAATCATGAACATCATAGATATCTGAATCTGCTTGTCGGGCTAGGCCTGTCTCAACGAGAGAATCCAATACATCTACATCAAGCCCCTGCTCGGTTAAGGCATCCAAAGGAACTGCATCTCTGTACACCGATAAGGAACCTAGTAACCTCTTTTGTTCAGCAGATAATTTTGAGAAAATTTCTACATTAACATAACGTTCTAGGGTTTCATGAAAACCACCTGCTGAAGCACCACGGTTGATGAGTTCAAGAACCAATGGGTGACCTCTCGAAAGTGAATGAATGTGTAACCATTGCTCGTTTTCAATCCCTTCCATTTTATCGAGCAACTTTTTCGCAGAATCTTGGTCTAGACCCTCCAGAGGTAGGACGAGGCTAGCAATCTTGCCTTCTGCATTCTTTAAGGGCACTACTGGTCTAAATGATCTTGAGAATAAGACCAAGCCGATATCTCCTTCTGACTCAATCAAGGATAGCGCCAGTGATTGTATTGTTTTGTGGAGAATCTCATCGGAAACTTTGTGATAATCGTCGATCACAATGAGTGAAGACGCTTTTTCTAATCCATCATACAAAATCTGAGCTGCCTCTGCTGGATTTGGCATTGGTGTCGCAGCGATATAATCTGCAAAAATTGATTCTCCCATGCTTGCCATCCAATCGGCAATACTTTCGAAAAAAGATCTTGATGAGTCCTTTTCTTGACAACGGTGATACAATAGGTTCCTTCGATGCATATAATTCTCAATAAGTTTGGCAGCCATCGTTGTTTTCCCAATCCCTGCAATGCCAGGAACAAGTAAGGTGGTAGAACGTGCATCAAGCAAATTCATGACATTGTCCATCTCATACGTTCGACCAAAAAAATGCCGAATTCGTGGAAGGTCACTCAAACTGGTTATCAGTTGCTTTTCTACATGCTTAGACAAATCACGCTCGACCAACTCTGCGGAGAGCAATCGAACATCAAGTACTCCATTTCCATCCATGTATCGAATAACATCCACTGGTCTCATTTGAAATGGAAGCAAATCCTGAATGCTACCCAAAGTGGTTGAAACAGATTCTCCTTCACCCATTATGCAGCGAATAGGGTATTTTTTCAACTTCGTCCAAGTTTCTTCAGCTGTTGAATTTCCTGTTTCAGTGAGGAAGTAGGATTTTCTTTTCCGAGTGACGCCGTGCACATGTGCTTGTCTTTCAATCAACAAACCTTGATCCTTGAGACCAGATATTGCCCGAGGTACATTTGAACGGGCAATGGCAACTGCATTTGCAATGCCCATTTGTGAAAGAGCAAACGGAACTTCGACAGAATTCGAATAATCTGAATAGTCCGATAAGTGTAGAAGAATTCTTTCCTGAACACCAGGTTTCGGCCGACTCATTTTGATTCAACTCACTGCGGTGGACGGTAATTTGGATCTGGCACCCATTGGTTGGATTGTGCATCCCACAACCACCCTGGATGTTGTGATTGTGCGGGCACCACAGGCTGTGGTGTAGTATTATGTGGTGTTTGCATTGTATTTTGGGTTTGATTAAATGCTTGTGTATTTCCTGCTGGGAGGTCAGGTACCTGTTTTGCTTTAGCCCAAGCATATGGGTCTTCTGAAACATTCTGTTGTAAGTTAGACTCTTCAATTTCATCTAATTCTTCAAACTCTAAGAAGAAAAATGCACCAGCTCCACCAAGTAAACCAATCACAAGAAGGATGAGGACAATCCATAGCCAAGTTGCCATCCCCGCATCGACGAGGGCTCCTGATGCTAACTGTTGCTGAGTGATTGAGCCTTCATCTTGGGAAAAGACAAGATTCACATCGCCATCTCTGCCGATTTGTGTGTAAGAAACTTCCATTCTCCAAACGCCATCTGATCCAACTAGTGTCTCATTCACCAAGAAATCACTATCTGCAAATCGAGCCTCAACCTTACTTCCAGGAAGACCGGTCCCACGATACATGGCATTGTTTCCAGAAATTACTTGACCATCGTTAATTCTCTCAACGCTAAACGAAATCGGTTTCACAATGAAATCAACAGTAGGAGACTCCACTGGGACATCATTAACATCATAACCATAAAACACTACATCGAGCAAACTCCAATCTTCAATTTTTGAACTGACTTGAGGTTCCATGTAATCCATTGGATCATAGGTCGCTACTCCTGAATTTGGGTTAATCGTAATTGCATCGACGTAAAGTGGATCATTGAAGTCCCATCTAAAGTGAGTATGGTTTTCACCTTCACCATCTGAGTCACTAAAGAAATCGAGTAGATTAATACTTACCGATGTGCATCGATTATCTGAGAGAGAATTTGCATCACAAAAAATGGTGTAAGTCTGTGGCCAAAGGGTTGGGTTGTTGAACTCTGGAGGCACATTGTCAGTATCTCCCAAATCGATGTATTGGATTCTGCGCATCACAGGTTCAGAGAAATCTACCGTGTCGTATGATCGAACTTCGATATCATAAAAATTGCCGTTAGTAAGATCAGCCCGACTTGGATCCCATGTTTGTGTCCAAACTCCACTCGCAGAAAATGTGGTTACATCCGAGGGACCATTGGTCATTTCACCACCTGTCGCTGCATCAAATAACCTAAACTCTACACGACTTACAGACCCGTCATTATCTCTAGCAACTCCCTCCAAAGCAACGACATCTCCACTGTAAATAACTTGGCTTGGTCGTGGTTTGTCTAATTGTACAATCGGTTCTTGATTTTCATTATCGATGGTAAGCGTGAGGACTTTTGTCACACATACATCGATTACTCCACGGCAAAAGTTTGAATCTGATGCCCATATTGTAAAGGTGTAATCCCCAGATTGGAGATTCGTACCTGCATAATTCCAGACATATGACCAAGATGGTGAAGCTTCTTGCCATACCTTTGAACTGAAATCTCCCGGACCTTCAATTTGAATATAGACTCTGTCAAGATCGAGGTTGTTACGATAATCATCTTCTGCTCTTCCTTCAAAGGTAACAATTCCGTTTACATGTTGNCTTCCATNTTGTGGAGAATCGACAAAAATACTCGGCGCATTGATGTTTAATCTGAAAAATCGAGTNGCTATTTGAGAAACCTCGAGCCCATCATAAGCACGAATACGGAATGTNACATCTTGTTCTGCTTGGTNGAACATATCCCATTCAAAAGACCAGGTTTTGAAAGGATAATTTGTGCTGCTAATTATGCCATTCGCTCCAGAGGTATCGATTGCATTGTACCACTCTGGTTCTCCATGTGGTTGGATTTCGACACGATCAACCGTCCCAAACATTGCGTCAGTTGCATTAGCAGTGTTGAAGTAATTCCCATCATTATCGCCAGCAAAACCATCCCACGCACGGCCTGTTAATTGAACAATTTTCGGGAATGAAGTCGAATTTAGCTGATCAACAGTGACCGAAGGCGCCATGTTATCCAAATGAATAATCTCATCAACCATACTGTTTAGTGTAAAAGTGTGAGTTGAGCGACCCTTATCGAATTTCGAAGCCTCTACGATGAATANAGACATTTCGCGGGAATTGCTTCCTGGCGAACACTCCGAATCTTGCTCATCTGCATAGCCATTCCCGTCGTTGTCCACACCATCATTGCATGAGTCTTCTCGATCGGCAGTATACTCTCCTGTAACAGGGTGTAGAGTGTAATTTGGTTCATTCCATTTTCGATTCCAGTTATGGTCTATGTGGAAATTTGTCGGCAGTGTGACTTGAGGCGTGAATCCAAAACTATCGGTTGTCAGATTATACAGCTGNACCCCAAAGGCGTTTCTAATCTTGACATTTGCTCCTGCCACATTACTATTACTCGCCTTAACTTGATATCTTACCAATTCCCCTTCTTCTACCTGAACTCCCCACTCAGAACCCTGGTTTCTCATGTAAATATCTCCGATATCAAATCCATTTAGGTTAGCGAATGTGAACGTCGTTGCATTTTCTTTTATTTCCATAGCAATGGGCATATCTTTTGGCACCATTTCTGAAGTAGGAGGTACTCTCAAACAAGCATTATTGTTTTCTTCACACGTCTGGCTATTCCATCTCAGAAAAATGGATTCTGCGATGNTCGAATTGTCAAGTTGAGGNAAATTCTCAGATTGAACGATTACTTTNGATTCNGTGACGTTGTATATTTTGGTTACCGATGAAGGCCATTGATTTTGACTAAAGAAACCAATACTACCATATTTTGTCCCATAATTATCATCAAAAGGCGTCATGTAGACTGCTTCTGCGTCTCCATTTGCCCCTCCGGCATCAATTTGATTATCTTGAATATTTACAATACTTCCCTTGATTTTGAAGGCATCAGCTGCGATCTCAGTNAAATTATTNCCGATAATTGTAGCACTGGCCATGATCATCTGCATCGCTGGACAAGGAAAGGCATATTCGGGTGCTTGCCCGTACATTGCGGAATTACAAGTACCAGTTACATTCTTGATTTGATTATTTGCCAAGTAAAGACGTGATTTTTCTGGCTCATTTTTGTATGAAGACCAAGTGTCAACGTAATGATATTCNCCTAGACTAATCGCTTCTTTAGCCGTGTTTTGAATGGTATTATTTTCAGCAACTACATCGGATTCTCCATAAATCCACAAACCATTCCAACCCCCTATAGGTCCAATCACATTTCTGTGTAGTTGAGCGGTTGAATCTCTGACACCAAATCCTGAACCTGATGCTGCACCGGAAATAGTGTTATCATTGGCTACGATAACAGAATTATCGTAAGCAGTTATTCCTGCTCCTTCCGTGGTTTCAATGGTGTTGTTGAAAATATACATGGCNGTTGAAGCNTTTGTAGATGTCTTGACATTATTGGTGTCAANAGCGTTACAGGTAACCGTGATTGTGCTATCTGTAATTCTTCCNGAACTACTTTGAAAGAAAAGCCCTTGCGCATTGTCTTGAATTGTTACAAAATCGATATCAACGTCTGANTTTGAGAAATACATGGCTGATCTGCCAGGCTGACCGCTCTCACAAGTAGCACCAGCCGAGGGAGAATCCCCGCCTGATACTGTTGTAGATCGGATAGTAAGGGCCCCGAGTATTCCTTTTCCAGCGTCTTGAGCCTGCAAAGCNGGACCATGATATCCTTGGCCGTCNACTCCAAGCGTCAATGAACTATCACTGATTGTTGGTGCTGCTGAACCGACAACAAGGATGTTTGAGGTATTGACATCAGAAAAATCTAATCCTCTTGCATCAATTGATGCATCATTCAAGACCAAAGCACCGTATCTGTACACGCCATTTTGGATTTGTACAGGAATACCATATGTTCCCTCTAGTGTAACATAATTNAGTTTAGTTTTTTGAACATCGACNGTATAATCGAGCCAGATACCTGAGCCGCACGATGGGTCAGGGTTGTTCAAAGGAGCGACGGCACAATTACCGGGATCTGAACCTGATGCATCCGCCCAGACAAAACGAATCGGAGCGCCTTGAGAGGACGGGGCCCCTGCACCACAGGTGATGTCTCCAGCGCAGATTGAACCCTCAACAATAAGGCGGTCACCTGCTGGAATATTGATTCTCGTCCCCCCATTGATGACCAAAGTGGCACCCTCTGCAACAGTAACGTTACCGTTCAGGTTCACTGTTCCTGACCACGTCTCCGATGCCGTGATAGTTCCGGATGTGGTTACTGCAGAGGCAACGGGAATTGTGATCAGACCTACGCAAAGGGAAGTGAACATAAGAAAAGTAAGAAAAATACTCTTTGATTTTTGATTCTGGGACATATCTATCATCATTCCCAGGGTGAAGCGTAGTATAACCTTTGGCGTCCCAAGTTACNCATAAAAGTATCAAATAGGGTATAAAATATCATTAATAGTGAGTGTAAAATATCATTTACCATTAATAATATCATCAGCAACGTCCTATGTTCATCACTTCATCATACCATTTTTGAGCAGACAAAACGCCGTACCCACCGGAATCGCTGTGAGTTGCGCCTGGTTCAAGGGTGCTATTCCTCAATGCCCATTTTACGGCTAGTATGCAATCGGAATTAGAATTTTCAGAGCTGGTTAAATCGGGACGATCTTCGAGGATAAGTGCCAAAGCACCTGTGACAATAACCGTTGAAACAGAGGTCCCCTGGGTCTCAAAATATGATCCTTGATTTCCAGTTGAAATAACACCGACTCCCGGTGCAAGAACTTCTGGTTTTAGGTGAGGATCTTGTCTTTCNAGATCACCAACGGTTTGTGATCCAAGTGATGAACCGTTCCATCTATCCTTGTTAATATCCGATGCACCAACGGTGATAACATGCTCGATATTACCNGGAATAGCGACGAGACCATCGTCGCCGGAACCTCCATCATTTCCGGCAGCNGCAATCACAAATATCCCGTTGTCAATCGCTTTTCTGACCGTAAGTGAAATATCACCCTCAGACATAGAATCAGGATCTTGCATGCCTCCCAGTGAAAGAGATATTATATCGGCTTTAAATGGCGAAATGCACCAATCAATACCATTGGAAACTCGTGCCTCATCACCGCTATTGGTGCCATCTTGATTTTCTCCTAGGGCAGAAACTACTCCNAGAGANACTCCTTGTGCAGCGCCTAATTGATGCCCATCTGCCACCAACAAACCTGACATGAGCGTCCCATGTGCGAGGGCGCCATGATCGACTGGAATGTCTGATGAACTCCAATAATCTCTGTACTCAATAGAAAGNTGATCTAAATCAGGGTGAGTCAAATCGATACCAGTATCAACGATACAAACCCTGACACCATCTCCTGATTGGCCAAGTTGTTGGAGTTCTCTTATCTCTGACTGCTCAAATGCCCACTCTGAATCAGGCAAAATTGGATCGATGGTGAGCAATTGAGACCTCCAAACAAGCCACAAAGCCAACAAACCAATCATGAAAACTGACGCGTTCATGATACGCTTAGGCCATTGATTCATCATTGGGATGGGCATTGCTGGTGATGGCGCCCACCCCATCACCTCTGCTCTCCAACCAGGTTGATGGTCGACGGCTGCGGGGTCAACTGCAGACAGAATTCGAGCATCTTCAGGCTCGGGGATGAACTGAACATTACCCAAATCATCCGTCATATCAACAAGTCATCTATCACGATGGTGGTTTTGAACTTATGTTCAAATCCTATCGCTCAGAATCGCTTTTTGGAACCAGACTTAGCAACTTTATATCCTCCAAAGATGACAAGCCCTCCTAATATGACAATCACGAATGGTAGTAGACTACTCTCTTCTCCTTCCGCAACATTAGCAAACTCTCTGTCAAACCGAAGGCTTTCTTGACTATCTTCAGACACGGAAACATCTCTTGGGTTTATTGTTACTTCAAATCGTTGCACTGCTCCTTCAAAACCTTCGTAGTCAAATTCTGCATACGCTATGTCATTATTGGGTACCGTTAACGTTACCTTTTGTTCAGCATATTCAGTTTCGACCGTTCCCTTGAGTGTCACTTCAATACCAACAGCATCAAGCAAACCAGTGTTTCTGACCGGGACGATAATTTTGCCCGACTTTCCTGCTACCGCTTCTGAGTTGAGTGGTGTTATTTGCTCAGAAATAATTTCCAGTGTTGCTGTTGCGATTTCGACGATAATTTCACGCGTGTAAGAAGCACCACTTTCGCTTGTCACAGTGACCTTTACCGAACATGTATCTACAGTTGTATCCGTTGATGGAGAGGTAATTGTCACCTTAACCGAATCAGTTGCTCGTGGGTCCACTGCTGATGACGCAATAATGGCATCCGACCAGCCAGCTTCCTTACAATTACTTGCTAATTCAGAAGAGGCAGAAAGTGTGTCTTCGGTATTTCCATTATTTTCGAATATGGCGTTGAAGAATACTGTCTTTCCATTTTGTCCTATGCCAATACGCTCTTCCATTCCAGAAATGTTTACATCATAGATCGCTGGTATTGAGATATTTACCTTCAATGGAGTGGTTGCAGCACCTGTACTCAGTGCAAAATTAACAATACGTCCGTTGTCAAGTGCGATAACTGTATCTGGGTTTGCCGGAGTTATTCTAAGGTAGATTTGACCCTCTAAATTATGCAGTGAGTCGTTCTTGTCAGAACCAACTCCAAGCGATAACTCAGTCACATCTGCCCATTCAGCAGTTGAGGCATTTTTGAACTCAAAGTTCCAATCTGCGCTATCTTGACCACTCATTGAGGCCGATGCACTGAAAATCTCAGTTAACTGATTACCATCATAAGTGACATCGATGACCATTTCAATGGCATTGTACTCTTCAGAGGGATCTTCTGCTACATACCATTCTTTGGTGAGATCATGCGTTGCGTTCACCAACGACGAATTGTCAACAGATAGAGAAAGTGTGCTATTTGAACGTAGATTGTAAATCAACTCAACAGATAGTGGGTCGTCTTTGACCTGTACGGTTCTATCAACATAATATTCCACATCCAATAACATCTCATGTTGTATAGTTTGGAAAGTGGATGCTAATCTTGTGCTTCCTGTTGGCAAAATTATTCCATTCATATCTCCTTCTTCACTCAAGTCAAGATACCATCGTGCTTCACCAACATCAACCTCAACCTCAACCGGTTGGTTTTCTAATGATGCTGGGCGCTCTGTCAAATCAAAATCAGTCCATTCGGTGGATATGTCGATTAAGCCTCCACGCTTCATTGTGAGGTTTACGGTACCACCATCTGTAGCACTTGCCTCGAGGGTTCCAATAGCNACACCACCACCATTCTCATCCGGATTGGCTTCTACAACCCAGACTATCCAACTACCTGGAGTAACCGATGCGCTCCAATTGAGTTGATTACCATCAAATGTTGCTGTGGAAGCATTCACTGGCTCATAATCCCAATTGACATCTGGGTAAAGAACAACACTTGCTCCATCAAGTTTTGCTGCGAGNTGTTCTTGCGTAAGTTCACCCAAGTGGGTAACCGATCCAGAAACTGAAACTAAACCAGTGGTAATNTCAAGACTAGAATCAATATCTTCGTTGTAAACAGAGAATGAGTTGTTACCTTCATTTTCGTAATAAACTGTTTCAAATCCATCCTTTGAACAAGAGATGTTGTATTGTTGGTTCGCTGGAACAAAGAATGACCAATGACCGTTGTTATCTGTAATTATTGACTCGTTGAAGTTTTCATTGCTTACCGTGACGTTTACAGATTCTATTCCTTCATTAGGGTCTGGGATATCATTTTGAACTCGCGTATCCCAGAAAACGTTACCCTCAATGAGCACGAAGACTTCTGCTTCCATTACCAGAGTTATTACAGACTCTGAGGTTCCATTTGCGAAATATACTTCTGGGTCGATCCTTGCTTTGTCATCACCGCTAATGAATAAGGTCCAATTACCGGGCATGACGAACATTGAAAGACTACCGTTNACATCAGTCTTGACGGTATTACCTTTAGAATCNCTACTTGTGACATTCANAAATCCATCTAAACTCATACCTTTGATCGTCTCGTCTACCATGAGGTCCCCAATTTCTTCTTTGGACANATTGACATCAATCTGCATGGCTTTAACAGTCTCGAGCGTAATTGCTAATCGACTNTCATCACCGGATATGTTGACTTTTTGCTGTAAAATTTCTGTTTTGTTGGTCAGGTTATTCTCGTAAGCATTTACGGTGAATACCCATTCATTTTGTTCAAGATAAGCAGCAAATGAACCATTGTCATCAACCGGTATTGTTTGAGCGGGTAGATTACCCTGAGGATCTTGAGCACGCAGTAAAATGTCTTTGTTTGTTGTACCATTGCTATCCGTAANCGTTCCTTTCACCAACCATTTTGGAGAAAGAGGTATGGACAAGGAGATATTTTCTCCACCCAGTTTTACATCAAACGGATCAAGTTGCTCAAACGGCACTGGTAGGTATTGACTCGCATTTTCATCAAATGGATTGAATATTTCATCAATATTTAATTCATAAAAACCAAGTGAAACATCCACAGAGATTATTCCATCGACATAATCTGATGCAGTTAATGACAAATTAGTGCCAAAAGCATCAAGTGCAGTCAGGGTAATATTTGGCTGAACGGCATAACTTTCGTTCCATGTCTGATTATTNTCAAAATCNGAAAATATCTTGATGACAAGGCTAACATTATCCGGTTGTANAGAGAAATTTTGATTTTCTAGTCCGGTAATATCAACAGAGANATTTTCCATTGATTCTGCTTTGAGAAGCTCGTCACCCAATTGTAAAGTCCAAGTTCCTGGCAAGACTTCCATTACGTAATTACCTGTTTCTCCAACGGTTGATGACCATTCGAGACCATCTTNATTGACGGCATTTATTCTTACAGATTCCCATCCAGGGGCATCACTTGCCCACCGAGTATCACTATCTCCAACAAATAATGTTCCTGATACGATGCTAACTCGTTGCATAAACATCACATCTGGTATATCGTTGTGACTCACGCCATCAGATGAGTTTTCCATAATGTATCCTGCACCGAATCCATTACCATCAAGCACTTGAAGGTGGAATGTTCGGTCCACGGGTAGTCTTATCGAAAATGAACCATCATTATCCGTTCGAACCGTTTCTTCAATCAATCCTGAGTTGAATATAATTGGTGCAAGAGGAACGGTTTGGTAAAGTTCTTGATTTGCAAGGAATTCTGTTTCAGTGAGGTTTGCAACATCAAGATCATCAGGTGCTCCTGCTTCAGGATTCGGGATATACAAAGTTCCGTTTACCCACGCTGATTCGGTGTAACTCCATTCAATACCAGAGATATTTTCGTTAACCACTATTTCTTGCAGAAGTACGTTTAATTCATCAGAACTGTCCACTGCTTTCCAAGTACCTTCCATAAGTTCCGCATGCAAAACTCCGGTTTCATTTGAAACGAAGCTCATGATTTCGGAATCCGAGATTGCTCCGGTCGATTTATCGAATTTAGAGAAATTAACCATGCGATTGGATACATTGAATTCCGTATCAGTTGAATCGAGTTGAATAAACAAATCCTTAGTCACAGGAACTGACATTCCGTTGAGCGTTACGTTCACTTCACTTTCTGTAGTAATTGAAATCGATTCATTGCGCTCGTATAGCCCATCCAAATCAAGATCGGTTCGCCATAAATATTCTCCAGGTATGAGTTTACCCTTAGAAAATAATCCAGTTTCATCAGTTTCAAGATCATAAACAACATCCGTAGTAAGATCAATCAATTCAAATTGACCGCCGGTTGTATTTTCCACAACTGTCCCATCGGACATGACTAAAGTATCATTGAACATGTACCCAGGCATCGAGAAACTCTTTTCTGCTGGTGTGACACCTACGACCAGTGTTTCACTAAGCGTGTGGACTCTATCATCATCAAAGTGAAGGCTTACTGAATATTCACCAGGAACTACTTCACTCAAGTAAAATGAACCCGGCTCAACAATTTCACCACTAAAGGTACCTGAACCAATAAATGTCCCTGTACCATTAACAGTTCCGCTGCCCTCAAATGTGCCCGATGCCTCGAAATTTTCACCGTTTAGCGCACGTACGAGTGTAACAGTCGTGTTCGCCACAACTTGTCCTTTTGCTTCTATCGTTTCTGAGAAAATGTACTTGCTTGTAGTTCCGTTAACCAAACAAACGGTCTCGTTCTCTGGTAGAATATCACCGGTTATATCTTGGTCACATGCTCCCGGGGCTTCAGTGAAATTCGTGTATACTGCATCGATTACACCGAATCCAGACCATGTTCCATTTGCGAAATAGGAACGCGTCGGCTCGATAATACGTGTGTAGTTTCCTGTAAAGTTCGTGACCACCGCAAGTCCTTCAGATGAGGTAAAGGTTCCCGATTCTCCGAAGACTGCTTCACCACTTCCCTCAAGAATACGGACGTCTTCGGTTGTAAAATCTCCACTTGTCGTGGTAAGAGTGTAGTTTTCCATGGTAGTCCAGATATTATCAAGCACCATTTCCACACCATCTAACGACTCACCTTCAAAGCTCTCATGTCCAGTCCATAGCACAGAACCTGATGCACCCGAATGTTTGATGAGAACATCAACTGAGTCTGAAAAGTCGACTTCACGATTGGCTTCAGCTCCTGAAACATTCAGCAAAGTCTCGCCAATCCATGTCATGTTTGAAACACCTCCCAAGATTGAAGTAACTGCATTTACGTTACGTGAATTTAGATTCTCGAGTTCGAGAATTTCAGATAGGCCTGTTGCGAAACTTCCGTCACGTATAGTATCTTGATCTGCAGATGGGTCGAATTCTCCAATAAACGCAGATACTCTGATTTGACCTGCTGGTGCAAGGAAGGAATAAGTTCCATCAGCATTCACATCGGTAGCACCGATTGGAATAAAGTAGGTATCGCCATCTTCGTTTCCATCCTCATCACTAAATGCGTCTCTTTCGAATAACAATCGAACGCCATCCATACTCATGGAATCATCATCGAGTTTGACTACCCCAGTAATTTCCGCACCAGGATAATATTTCAGAATTTTAACTTGAGAAGTGGCTCGATGTGCTTGTGAACCAATGACATTTTGTGCATCCGGATCTTCCCAATTGGCGATTACGAAGTGATTCATCATCGCACCAGGCATTGGCACAGCATTGGTCATGAATGTTCCCGGGCTTCCGCCGGTTCCAATATGCAACCCTGGTTGCGGATTAGAGGCATCTCCTTCAACACCTAAACTCGAAGCACCATATCCCACATAGGCTCTCGCCAACATGGTATCAAAGAATGCTGCTTTGTGATCTATTCTTACATCCTGTAACTGCAATGGATCGATATCTGAACCAGATTGTTGGTTGATGTAATCCTTCTTGATCGCTTCATCGAAGTCTTCCCTTGTCATTTCATCAGGGAATTCACCACGAATAGTTTCGTATACCTCGTCCATGAACGTAGTGAAATCTTGGCCAGAAAGCATAGTAGGAGCTGTGAAAATACCAGTAGGTTGACCTCCGTTAAATTGAACATCGGCATTGTACCTTCCTCCTTTTGGATAAAGTCTGTGATCGACTGCAAAATACTTGATTTCATGATTTCGAGTAATTGTCTCACCAGGTAAGCCTTCATAATCTTGAACGGTGTATACCTTGTTATCCATCAAATCGACATACAGATCATTCAATTCTTCGGAAGAAAGACTGCTTGTTAACAATTGGGTAATCGTTGCCAATCTTGCGTTGTCTCTGTGTATGTGAGTTGAAACTGAATTAAACTCATCCACTAAGTCGTTGGTATACCAGTAATCGCCTACGATGTAGTGAGTAGTTTCCATAACTGTGTCTCTTGTTGTTCGAACCTTGAAATTGTATGAAGTGTTAGCATTTTGGAAATTTGACCAAGAGTTACCAGCACATACACCTGTCTCGGTGGAATCACAAGGAACCAGTATACCGTCTTCGTAGATTCGGTATACCTTCTGCGCACCATCAGACGCCATGCCTTCATCTAGTTCAAAGCCCTCAGCAAGAACCCAATCCTCATTTGTCTGTATCACTTTGAATGTCAACTGGCTTGTAACCGATACATCTTCACTGGTCTGAATCAATTCATAAAATTCAGCTTTCTCTGTCCCAAGATGTGTTTCAAGAGTAGAGGAAAATGAGTTTGTAAACTGAAGGCCGTTGTCACGATGGTAGTTATAGGACAAGTCGCCTTTACCTAGTTGCCAGATGAACATAGCCACCAGATCATCTTGGCCTCTNGCTAGNAGCATATTACCAGTCGCTGGTATTCCTGATTGGAAGTTATCTGAAACAGACGGGTGTTCGCCACTNTCAAGAGCTTGGAAACCATAATCCCACCATGAAACAAAGGCAGGTTTGTCAGAGTATGCCATATCAGCATCTTGTTTTGCAAGCCAGTCGTAGGCTCTATTCCAACCTTCATCATTAAAGGCACTACCAAAGCTTCCNAGATACCATCGTCCGCCAGAGTTCTCGTAATCTGTATCATCAAGTAGCGAGAATCCGAGTTGGTTCCATCGAAGCATNTCTGGAATGATGCCATAGATGCTCTTGTCAAGACCAGGTTCATGCTCCGAACTTCCAGGAATGGCCGAATCTATACCATAGGTTGCGTGTTGCCCAATGAGTATAACAAGAATCATACCGATTGCGCTAAATTGGGGTGTTCGCCAAAGGGCTTTTCGAGCCCCTGTGATACGGTCTCCGGGAGTTCTTATCCCTTGTCGCCTCCATTCTTTTACCATGGACGAAGCACCAGAATATCGCCATAACCCGACGATTCCCCAAGCACCCATGACCGCCATAGCCGGTGATGCGTTGAAAACGAATCTTCCAGCTGTCCATGCCATGTATGATGCAATGACGACCCACATACCAAGAACGAGTTTGACTTCTTTCTTGTGACGCATTCCTTGCCAAATTGCGATGAGACCCATGGTCAAAGCAAGAATGAACACAATNGGTCCAAAGCTTGCAAACAGCATNCCACGGCTTGGTGCTGAAGCTTCAGCGATGGTTCCAAAAATCTTATTCTTNGTGAAATAACCTGAACCTGTGGTTAAGACATTGAATGAATTTGACATGTCGAAATACTGCAAGACCCACAACAGGCCAAAGAAAACGCTTCCACCTACAAATAGTGAACCAAGTACCAACAACCATGGCTTATCTCGGAAACCAGTTGTGATGAATGAAATCGCCAAGGTAAACACGATAATGAACAGAAGAGGTTGAAGCCCTGTTGAATTCCAAACGAGATTCATTTGAGGATGTGCATAGAACGGGATTGTCATTGCCAATATCGTGATCAGCATCGTTAGATTNACCGTGGAAANAATGGTACTATCCTTTCGTCTGAACATGTTCAAGGCAACTTGCACTGCGTAGGTCAAGAANATAATTGCAGGACCATACACGAAACCTTTCCATCCGAGTGCTACTAATCCAATGCAAACACCAGCCGCTACAGCATTAGCAATCGCTGCTTTTTTGTGGGTTTTTACATCCGAAATAGCCTTGAATAAGGCGTTGGGATGAGGAGATACTCTTCGTGTAATTCGTTCATTTCCTCCCGCTTTCACAGCCCTCAGATAATACATAAATCCGGCAGACAGGAACAAAAGAATAAACGCATCGTGGTCTGCTAGGGCCCAGGTACTGTGAGTTACGTGACTGGGCATGAATGCAATCAACCATGCTGCAATCACTCCAGCACCCTTACCGAAGTGGTCTCGAGTCATGCTTGCGATTGGAAATACAATCAAAGCTCCGTAAATTGCTGGTAGGGCAAGCATAGACCACCAAACAGCCTCTTCTGCTGAGATTTGNAAAACAGTTTGAATCAACATGGCACCGAGTGCAAGGGACCAAGTGAAAAGTGGCGGCCTTGGATTGATGCCTCCNAGAGGGTATGACCGGTCTGCATCAAAAACCAAATGAGCNTGTTGTGCGATAATGTAGTCGACTACACGCTTCATGTACCATGGGTCGGATCCTCCAGTCATGTCCCAAGTTCCTGTACCATACGCATTCATGGATGGTACAGCATACCATTGTATTCTCATGGCTAATCCAATCAAAAACGAGGTAAAGACAAGTATACCTGCCCAATGATTAGACCAAAATTGTCGAGCACCCGACGGTTCATGCAGTTCACGGTTCATCCATGAACCATACTTTTCATGAGTACTATACCAGTATATCAACACTGAAAGTGCAAAGAAAATGCTGAACCAAATCCAAACTGCCCAAGCACCCTCAAAACTNTCGTTTGACCAGATGCCAGCCTCATACCATGCACCAATTTGATACAAAATCCATAGCGAGGAGACAAACATAGCCCGTGTGAACCACCGTTCAGCAACCATGTAAGCCACAATCAGCGCAACGAATCCCGTGAAAAAGGGAGGCCAAAACCCGATATATCCATGATATCCATCTTCAAAGAGAATACCCAAGCGATCGGCATCACTTACGCTGTTCATGAACCACATAGAAGCGATATGGGCGCCCATCCAAACTCCAAGAGCCACTTGTAATGGGATTGATTGACGGTTATACTTCCCATCAGACAATCCAGCATAGGAGAACCATCCATTTTCAGATGGCTGAATAAAGATGCCTCGACCAANCACGGCAAGCAAAAGCCCAAGAATCGTAAACACAGTCCAAACTGAGAAGAACATAAAAGAAGCCCCTTCTCGAACTGCATTTGTTCNATCATACGTGGTTGGAGAGCCGTTTTCGTTGAAAACAGTATATTCCGAAACCGCTGTAGCCAGATAATCTGCTCCAGCGGTCATAGCAAGCACAAACCCTACCATGCTAAACGTGAGCACAACAGCCCACTCGTGTCGATTCGAATTATCGAGAGCGTAGACACCAAACGCTGTCAAGAAAATCAAAAGAGCAACGAGATTTGANGCTCCTACAAACGTAGATCCAGCAGCTAGCAGTCCAGTAATCAACAATACAGGGAGGGATGCCTGTTCAGGAGTGTTGAAAGATAGGATTTTGCGGTCGACCAAGATTCTAGGCACAAGCCCGATTACGGCCGCCGACGCCACTGCTACGAGTGGGAACATTCCATCGATATCCAAAGATAGGTCAAATTTACCTATCCAATTCGCTGCAACAGCCAGCAAAACAGCCATTGGGGCTACCAGTAGCCCCAACAATTGGTTTGTGCCTGAAGCACGGTTTTCATTGTTGTCTTCCATTTGTTTTCCCTCAATGTTTATCCAGCCTAAAGGCTGGGCGAACTCGCCACATTGGGACCTTTTTTAACCCTAACCATCAACGGAAACAAAAATACACTACGTCGGCTATGTTTAGACCTTTTGCTAACTCACAATGCTCGATGGCCAATATCTTCTCGAAAACGAGACCCCTCTAATTCGATTGAATATATCATCTCATAGGCTTGTTTTCTGGCTGCTGATAAGTCATCTCCCAGACCTGTACAAGCCAGAACGCGTCCGCCTGTNGACNGGATTTGGCCTGATTTCTTTGCAGTTGCTGCATGGTGNAAAATACCATGATGAANCTCCTCTAAACCAATGATCTCTCGGTCAGTTATTGGAGTACCAGGATAGCCTTCCGAAGCCAAAACAACAGTTAACGCTGCAGAGTTATGAATTTCGAGATCATATTTTTGCAGGCAATCGGTTGAAGCAGACCAAAGTAATTCACCAAGATCAGATGCAATGAGAGGTATTGTTACTTGGCATTCTGGATCCCCNAATCTGACGTTAAATTCAACCACAAATGGGTCGCCGCTCNCATCNATCATTAGCCCAACATATAGCACGCCTCNGTAAGGAATTGGCTGATTTGAAAGCCATTGGTGCATTGGCTTTACTATGTTTTCAATAGCCTTGGATTCTACAGATTTATCAAAAACAGGGGCGGGAGCATAAGCNCCCATCCCACCGGTATTTCGNCCCTTATCTCCATTGAACTCTCTTTTGTGGTCCTGACTTGCCGGTAAGCATACAAACTCNTCAGCATCCATGATTACAAGTAAACTTGCTTCTTCTCCGGGGAGGAATTCCTCGATGAGTACGTAACCATCAGTGATTATTGAAGATTCGATGAAGGTCATTACTTCATCCCTGTTTTCGCTTACAACCACGCCTTTACCCCCTGCCAGAACATCTCTCTTGATGACCCAAGGTTTACCATCAAAGGCATCGAGAGCATCTTCAGCTTCGCCAGTAGTCTGGATTTTTCTAAACTTAGCAGTGGGTACGCCGATACTTTGCATGACTTGCTTGGCATATAATTTCGAGCCCTCTAATTGGGCATGTGATTCACATGGACCAAAACACGGGATTCCCTTTTCACTCAATGCATCAGATAATCCCAAACACAGAGGGGCTTCAGGACCAACTACAACAAAATCTGCCCCAACATTTCCGCTTAATTCTACAATTCCTGCAACATCATCGGCAGAAACTGAATGTATCCTGGCGACATCAGCGATACCTGCATTTCCGGGAGTACAATGAATTTGAGCAACGAGGTTTGACTGAGAAAGACCGATGCATAGCGCATGCTCTCGTCCGCCGCCACCAATTACCAGAACACTCTTTCCTGACATGCCCCTCGCATTATCAAGAACCTCAAGATGTTATCGTGAGAATTGAAAGTATCGAGACATTCAAAGACTGAGTTACATTTTGTAAAGCATGGCAGATGGAACCTTTCAACCATGGGAAGACGCTGGTTTTCTCATATTGATACTCTACACACTCTGGATATATCTACCAGGTTTTTTGGTTAACACTTTTGCGATGATGTGGGGTAAATGGCTTCCTAAAACAGGGTATGGACCTTGGCCAATCGATGGAGGAAGAAATTGGAAGGACGGGAATCGGATATTAGGTGATGGTAAAACCTGGAATGGCCTGATAGGNGGCTCCCTTACTTCGGGACTACTTTGCGTAATCATGGTGATGGTCACTGAAGGCAATACCTCCAATGCACTACCATTCGTTGATCCAGTGTTTGAATCTCAAGGATGGTATGCAATGAATAATTCTTACTTCACAGCAATGATACTCGGTAGTTTCCTTGGCTTGACATCCCTCATTGGTGATGCTACAGGCTCTTTTTTCAAGCGAAGAAAAGGACTCAAAAGAGAAGGAGATATTTCATCCAAAGCACCTCTGCTTGACACCATACCATTTGCGCTGAGTGTATTCACCTTTGGAATCATATTCCTTGGAGGGCAACATGCCGCTGTTGAACTCATCCCATCAATGCTAGCCATCCTTATCATCACTCCGTTACTTCATAGAAGTTTCAACCTGATTGGCTATGCCATCGGATGGAAAGACGTCCCTTACTAGCAAAACCATCGATTGGTTCATGTGGTTAACGAAGATGGAACTGCATGCGAGCCATCTTGATTTCCGCACTTTTGCTGACCCTGTCTGTGTTACCGCTTGTATCAGGAGCAGATGGAGAAATCAGTGAAAATACTGTTTGGACGGACAAAACTGTAACCGAAGATACTACAATCAAGTCAGGCTCAACACTAACGATCGAAGAAAACCTTACCTTCAACGGCACCTATACTGTCACTGTAGAACAAGGAGCAACTCTCATTTTCAATCATGTGAATGTTAACGGATTAGATGAAAAGCATATGAAATTAAGCGCAACTTCTACGCTTCTCGTTCCATCCGAAAACACAGAAGGAACCGGTTCNGTAACCATAAGGTTTCATCAATCCATTTACTACTCAGTNGANATGAACGTTACAGTCGGAAGCAACTCATATGAAGTGGTTAATACATCTGAGATATCCATGGATGTGGATCTTTCTGAATCAGAATTAGAAGTAGATTTTTTATTCAATCCATTTCAAGAAATAAGGATTGTTGAGGTCGTTGTGGAACCAGATATTGGCGGAGCAGAATTTTTTACTCCAAGTGANTTAGATGGAAGCGGAACATCNATCGTGAGCGCTTCTGATGACGCTCAATGGCATATCGTAAATTACGGAGACCTATCCATGAGTGGAAGTAACTTGTATTCAGGTGCAATCACCTGTTATGGCACCTGCGAAATCATGGATTCAAATCTCACCTCCTCATCACCAGTGGAAGTCATGAATAATGGTTCATTGGANGTAAGAGATACTACATTTACCGGTTCTAGGACATGGGAAGACGTCTTAATTCATGATAAGGGAGAAATTACATGGACGGACAATGTCGGCACGGGTGGCGATGTCGACCACTGGGTTCGAATGTTGTCGAGTAGAGAAGTAATAGTTTCAAACCCCAACCTCATCATTGACTCCCAGGGTATTGGATACTATAGTAAAGCAAATACGGGTGACAGAGTGGACTGTAAAGGTAGTCCTGTTCCTGTTTGTGATGGAATAGTTGACCTTGCAGGTGTAGGNTTTGAGGGTAGAACAAATCAAATGGTTGAATGGGTCAATGGAGAAGGAGTTTATGGAATTGAACAAGCAACCATCTATGCTTACATGGATACTATATGGGGGAATTTTTCTCAAACCATTTCACCNGTACCTCATGAAAACCAAATCACCATCGAGATACCTCTACCTTTAGTGGCAATTACTGCCGTTGAACCAGCGGAAAAGGATTCTGTGGTTGATACATCACTGGGCGTACAGATTAAACTAGAAAATACAGGGACTGCCGATGCCAGTGCAAGGATTCAATGTTTTGTTGGTGATGAAGATGCATACATTCTACCATCCACTCCTACCGTGGTCGTACCTGCGGGAGGAGAGGCTATGGTACCTGTTAATTGGAGAGTGGCTGTCGAGGGAGAAAGTGTACTTTCTTGCTCCCTAATTATACCTCCAGAGTACGAAGGCACCACAACACTTGGCTCAACTGATTTAGTTTCAGCATCGCAAGTGGAATGGGAACCAAGAGAAGAGGGAACTCCTAACCTATTCTTCCCAATATTGATCGCTCTGATTATTGGCATTGCTGGAGCGGCTGTTGTGGCAAAGAATCGAAGTTAATCAGCAAGGCTGTGGCTTCTTTTTATCATCTCTATTGTCATTTTCTTCCCAAAATAATTCTAATGAAGAACGGTCATCAACTACTGTTTGACCTGTGATTTCGTTNACAATCGTTACTTCAAATGTATAACATCCATCTTCTTGATAGAAAACATTGCGTTTTAGATCTCCTGAAGTTGGTGAAGAACCTGGAAGTGTGACCCACCCCATGGAGAAATCCCCAACAATACCGGTTGAGAGACCGTTATTGACACTGATCGATGAATACGAATAAGCAGTGTTACTGCCAAATAAGATNTTTATGTTCAAAGTATAATCGGTATTGATNGTAAGTGGAGCACGTGCTGTAAAGTAACCTGTGCTGTTGTAAATATTGACCACGGATTCATCGCCAATACCAACGGCTAATTCAACCGTCATTGCATCATTGGTTTGTTCTAATCCATCATCACCATTGTCTTCAGATTTCATGACTTCTGTTATTTTTACAAGACCTGCATTTGCTTGATGATTCATGAGCCTAGGTTCAACAACCCACTCATCCACATTTTCTCCTGATTTTACACGTACGGTGTAAAAACTTGCATTTTCTCCCAGATAATTTTGTGAATTATCAACGAAACAATCTGATAACGGAAGATTCACGGTTTTTGTATCGATTGCAATAGCATCTGTAACGCTACACCTCTCTTCATCAGCAAACAGCACATCAACTGTGAAGTCTGTGCCAGATGTACCATACAATTTCACAGCTAATGCGTCATTAGTACCATCAATACTTACTCCACCGACTGTTACTTTGCTAGTACCGATAAGGAAACTTGCACCATTTGCTCCAACAGCAACAAGAATCCATACAACTAGCGTCGCTCCTATTTTTTGTCCGTTTAATCGACCTGCCATGTTCTCGCCAGCAGCATAAGCACCCCATGATCCAAAAAGCAAAATTGCGAANACAAAATAGTTNACGTTCTTGAAATAAAACAGCAGAATTGCTACGAGCAACAAACCAATAATGCCTCCAATTTGAAGCCCCATTGGCAAACCATCCAATGATTCTGAGCTTGTATCTTGTACAGGCGAAACCTCTTCTTGGNTTTTGGTTTCTATTTNCTCTTCATTTACTTCTTCGGGCTGGTTCATTGCATTATCTGCATCTTTTTTCGACCTTTCCAGTAATCCGCTCATAAAATCAACCAATCAATGGTCGGATGAATACTTTATCAATCCAACGCCGTTTAGAGTATAATTATACACGGATTAGGAATTAAATTCCTGGAGCAGATTCTAACCAAGCATCCTCATCATCGTCATCATCATCTGGGATGCGGCGCCTAGCCATTGCTGCTGCGGCTAGGGCAACCATGGATAATGTTGGAATAAGTTCAAAGCCAGGCAAGTAGACTCCACGAACATAAATTGTAATTGGCTGAGACATGCGGTTACATCCAGTTGTTTCGTGTTGGCATGAAAACACACTTTCTGCATAAAATTCCATGGTATGGTACTCATCAGTCCAACCTTGATTCTTTGGAGTTCTTACCATTACTCTGACATTGAAAGGTTGATCCATGGAATTAATTTCAGCAGAAACAATTGGCATCGATATTTGGAAACCTGCTTCCTCCATTTTATTCAACGTAGCATCCGTCACTCCAACTTTGAATTTATCCATTTCATTACCTTGGTTATACACCTTGAACTGGAAATTATGATCGGTCTTTGGTTGGAGTTGTAGGAATGGTTCTGTGGCTTCGATTTGTAAGCGGCTGAATTGTTGAATGGCTACAATCATTGAAACACTGGATTCTGCATTAGTTGGGTTAGTGATTCCATTTGCTTCTGTTACAATGGCTTTGACCATGAGCGTTCGTGCACTCATTGGCATTCGCTGGTCAGCACGGACTACTGCTTGAAACACTGATTCTGCATTTGGACCAAGAGTAACGGTTCCTGGAGCTGCGACTACCAAACCATCTGCTTGAACCTCTATGGCAACTCGCTCTAGGTATGTGTTCGGATTGTAGACTCTACAATCTGCGTAACCAGAGAGGGCTGCGCCAGGGTAAACTTGCACCTCAATCGAACCGGAAGGATATGGAGATGTACANGATAAATCAACAGCCGGTGCAGAAACTTGTGCTTCTGCTGGAATAGCAACCAACATTGTGCTTGCACAATACACACCCATAAGCAAAATCACTCGATGAATACCACGCATTAGGACACCTACGGTTAGGGGCCACGGCTACGATGTTGATAACCGTTATGCCAACATGGTTCGATTATTTCTTGTTCTCAACAAAATGATTAGATGGACCGAGAGGGATTTGAACCCACGGTCGCCCGGTTATGAGCCGGGTGCTTTAGCCAACTAAGCTATCGGTCCCAAAGCCGCCGACACCAAGGAGGGATTCAAGGTTATGGATGAGCAAAACGAGCCAAAGAGGTTTGTGTTGGCTTTACTATTTCACGAGCAATTTGTTCGCAAGAATCTCTAATCTCTTCAGGAATAAAAATCAGTATTTTCTCATTGGATTGAATCAATGACTGAACCAAAACTGAATGCTCAGACACATCTCTTCCATCCTCTAACTTGATTCCTTCTTGATAAGGCATGTATCCTCGAGAAGAAATTTTTGCTGTGATCAAGTCTTCTTCTCCAAATCCATTTTCGGAAAGTAGATCGAGCAATTTTGGACGCAATTTTTCTGCCATCTCAGCGTTCAGTTCCGATATTCGTATGGATTTATGAAAATCTCTGCGATTTTTCATTTTTGATGCCAATTTTGAAAGATACTCATCCTCGTGTTCCACCCAGTCATCCATAGCCACAATAATATCAGCATCGGTTAATCGAGTGTATTCCCGTACGCTGAGATTTTGATTCGTAAGCATTGCTGTAAGTTTTGCTCCGAGTGTTAAGTTTCCACTCTCATGAAGCGTCTTTGCCCGCTTAAGCATAGACACGAGATAGCTTTGTGTCAACTTGTTGACCTTATGGAAATACACTTGATGATACATGTGGTATCTTGTCACAAGATAGGCCTCAATCGCCGGTAAACCCCACGCTTTTGCATATAATCCACCATCTGAGCCTACTCTGAGGGCGCGGAAAACTCGATCGATGTCGAAACCTCCAATTTGAGCACCAGTATTTCTCTCATCTCTGACGATGTAATCCATCCGATCTACATCCAATTGAGAAGAAACTATCTCTTTCAAAAATCGAGGGATTGGAATGCCATCATGAATATCATCTCCTCGATAAATGGCAAAAAGCCGATGGAATCTTGATTCTCCTAACAAATTCCGAAGTGCAGGTCCAATCTCAGTATCATCTGACTCAAGGATGAGTTTTCCCCAGTGTTCATGATGGTGATAAGTTGCGAATACCTCTGGCGTCTCCAGTAAGTGGGAAAACGGGGGGTGGCCAATGTCGTGCAATAGTGCGGCTATGGCGACCAATTCATCATCTCCTTCATGGAAAATGTCAGGCTGGTATTCCTTGAGTGAGTCGCACAATGTCTTCGCAAGATGATATGCACCAAGGGAATGAGAGAATCTTGTGTGTGTAGCGGAAGGGAATACATAGTAACATGTTGAAAGTTGAAGAACGTTCCTTAAGCGTTGAAATTCTTTTGTATCAATCAGCGTACCAATGGAGGATGGTATCAGTATATCGCGATGGATTTCATCCCTAACAACCCTGTCCGCCATGACCTTCGCTCAAGGTTAACCTTGATGTGTTTTGCCTGCGGAATTGATATGTCCTGTGTAGGTTTGGAGAGCCTGTGGCACAAGTAGACGAAAAACAGAGCAAGGTTGAATCCTCTGATTTTTCCTCAATGAAAGTCGCTGAATTAAGAGACTTGCTCAAAGGAAAAAAACTGTCTACACAAGGACGAAAAGCGGAGTTAATAGCCCGTTTAGAAGAATCAGAGCATCCAAAACTAAATGATGCTAAATCTATCGAGGAGGATAGTAAAATCGATGATGAGCCATCCAAACAAAACGTAAAAAATTTAGAAACCAAAAAAGAAGAAGATCAAAACGATAATACTGACTCCAATTTTTCATCGCTGAAAGTTGCTGAATTGAAAGAGTTACTCAAGGCAAAAAATTTGTCTATTTCAGGTCGAAAAGTAGATTTGATCACTAGGTTAGAAGAATCAGAACAGTCACCCATAGACCAAGAAACGGCTGATTATAAAGAAAAAACTCTCGTTAAAGATAAAGAACATGTCGAAGATAATGAATATGTAGAAGAGAATGAACATGAAGAAGAGAATGAACATACAGAAGAAAGAAAGTTATCTTCTGGATTTCCTTCCCCTCTTCAACGATTCCTCATGGGTAAAAAAGCCTCAAATATCTACTTTCCAATCATTCACTTTCTAGTATTTGCATTCATTACACTCTGGGTTGCAAATGGACTTGGACTAATCGTTGATGGAACAGGTGGCAGCATCATATACGAAGGCCACACAGATACAGACGGAAACCTTGTCACCATTGGGAATTACAGTGTTTGTGAAACAGCACCATTCGTTGATAGTAATGAATGCCAAGGCACTGTACTTGTTGGAGAAAAATACCCATGTGACCCAATGATTGATGATAATAATTGTGCTAATACATTTACTCCGTTTTTGGAACACTCATCGATGCCAAAAGGCTTCTATGCAGATGGCATTTTCATGTTGTTTTTTGGATTTGTTCTATTGAGTGGTTCTCTATTTTTAGATTACATCTATGCTCCAAATTTGAGAATGAAACTTCGAGAATTAAAAAACAAAAAATCAGTAAATGAGATTGAGGAAAAAAAGGACGATGATGTACCAAAGCAAAATCAAAATAATTTTTCCGATTTGGTCGTCCTCAATTCAAAAGAAAAACCCCTTTCAGTGTCAAAGACACTCGGGAAATACGACGATAATGATGACGGGAAAATGGACCATTTTGAATTCGTCGATCACCACACAGATGAAGTTGAAAACAAAGGAATTGCAGGTATTTTTGATCGATTTCTTGACGAT
>PABV01000028.1 GCA_002699425.1 Methanobacteriota archaeon | reverse complement strand
GCATCAGGGGCGGGTTATTTTATATCTGATTCGACAACATCAATTGATGAAATTCCCTTTGACTGGAGAGAAAAACCCACTCTTTGGGAATGTAATTATCAAGATTCAATATGTGTAGATGTACAATCAAAACCAGTGCTCAATGGACTGACTACAGATTATTGTCCGGATTTTCCAGAAACGATAATTGGGTGTCCTTATTCGTTTACTTTTTACGAAAGTTATGACCTTAGGAGCAGTTCCATGTCAGAGTATATCTATTCTCTTCAAACAGAAATTTATGTGATTGAACTATATTTATCTAATCCAGATTCATACATAACTAGTCAAGGATATGAAGTAGAGGATTATGGTATGCTGTTAGCAGTATTAAATCAGGTTTACTTGCAAGAAAAAAATAGTTTTGATACATTGAATAATGAGATAAATACTTACAAAGTGCGACATCAAGAATTTATCGATAAATGGTACTTTTCTGCACTAGAAACTCAATCACTGGTTTCTTCATACGGAGCTGATAAAAATCAAAGCGTGGCTTTGATTGAAAACACAACAGCGTGGACTTATGGTTTTGTTTCTAATTCGAGCGGAGATTTTGCTTCAGAAGAAGCAAAAAAGGAGTATCTTAGATATTCTTACAATGAATCAATCCTTACATATCAAATAGCTGATAATCAGACTCAAGATGCAAATGAAATGAGGGCAAAAGCCGGTGCAGTATATTCTTCTGTACTTTATGTTTCGATTGCTACAGCACTTTGTGGAATTGTAACTGGAAGAATTGATTCAAAGAAATACACCATGACAATGCCAATGGTTGTTGCTGCATTGGCTTCATTCGTTTACGGCTGTTATGTTTTTGCTAATGGAATCATTTGATGGTGCCGGGAGCGGGGCTTGAACCCGCGACCTTCGGATGTCTCAGACACCTGAGGGGTTTTGCGCCTCATCTGTTCCGTGAACTGCCCTATGAGTCCGACGCTCTACCAACTAAGCCACCCCGGCGTGAATCGCCCACCGTTGGACCCTCTTTGAAACAATCGGATGAACTCTACTTGTGCGATGAGTTCTTGATGAGGTCATGAGTGGCGTGGATTGATGATGGACCTTCAGACCTTGATGGCGGAAAGGGATTCCTATCGTCCAAAAGATGGTGAAAAAAAGAAACGCCGAAGTGGTGAAGACCTCGGTATCGAAAGTTTCGACCCGGTGAATTATGTAGCGAAAGAGAGAGCAGAAACTGGCTCGATGTGGCTAGTTTTGGCTTTTTCAATACTGATTGCATGCTTGATGCGTTATGCGATTATGCCGGGATTAGATCCGTCTAATGCTGATTTATTGTATGCACTTCCTCTTATGTTTGTCTTCCTTCTACCAACACTTCATCGAAATGTTATGCCTAAGAAATGGATTGAGCATTACAAAGGATCGACTTGGTTTAAGGCAACGTTTCTCTATGTATTTTCATGGTTGGCCGTTTCTTTTTTGTTAATCAATCCCCCAATGGGCGACATCGTAGCACCAAATGTCTCTTCTAATTGGGGTATTATTATGGAGGATGGAGAGGAAGATCATGCTTTCAAAATGGCGGAATCAGGAGTCCTCAACATTACCCAAGGCTACAATAATTCTTGGATTGTCATGGCCTTTTCAGATAATGATAACCCCTCTCATGCGACATACAATGCCACATTGTCCAATGTGACGAAGTCATGGAATCTTTCTGATGAATCGACAAAATTCAGCGTCATAGGAGAAAATGAGGAGCGTTTACTGAAGAGCGAAATCGATACTGACATGGGAGTCGCATGGGCATTTCCCAGCGATTTGAATGTAGGAACCTACACGCTTGTTGTCACAATTCTTGAGGATGGCAATCCCTGGACTAATAGCCGTACACTTGAGTGGACCGTATTGGTTTCTGAGCCAATTGTTTAGTTTCACTTTCACTTCGCTCTGGTAGAAATACAACACTATTGGAGCAAGAGAGAAAACGGCATGCAGACAATGGACTTGTTGTGTTGGACACCCCTTTCTCGTTTTGTGAGAGAATTCCGTCAGAAAAAAATTGCTCAGGCTGGTTTCAATATTGCAGTAAGCGATTTGATGACTGAGATTGTTCAACAGTATCCGCAACTAAATCAAGGATTTAATATCGAAGAAATTTGAGCGGTCATGGCATCGAGTTGGATGCCTTCTCCTCCTCCTTCAACAAGGCGATAGTCCGTTTCAGCCATAATTTCAGTAAGCTCAAGTTTTTGGGGCTCAGATAAGAAATCTACTTGGTATAACTCACGGTGAAGTTGGTTCACGAAATCTGTACCTGCTAAACCAAACTTATCGAGAATTTCTCTCATACGCCTTCTTGCAACATGAAAACCATCAGATTTGCACGATAACATGTATTGTTGAAGTGATTCGGGTGGGGCTGTTGCTGTTGTTTCGTAGACCAAATCTTTAGTGATCTTTTCTTTATTCAAAGCTGCTGCTACTTGTAATGCTGTAAGTGCTTTACGTAAATCGCCTTGGCTGATTCGAACCAATGCTTGTGCTCCATCCTCTTCAAGTCCAACCCCTTCGGCTTGCGCAACCAAAATGACTTGATCATGCACATCAGCGTCCGATAAAGGCCTAAAGCGGAATACGGCACATCTTGATTGTATGGGCTCAATAATTTTCGAAGAGTAGTTGCAACTAAGGATAAACCTGCATGTTTCAGCGTATTGCTCCATAATTCGTCTCAGAGCACCTTGTGCATCATGGGTAAGTGCATCGGCTTCATCAAGAAAAATTACTTTGAATTCTGCCTTACCAAATGGTTTGGTTCGAGCAAATTGTTTTACTTTTGTTCGAATACTTTCCAACTTTCGCTCATCTGATGCATTCATTTCGAGTAGGTTCTCTCGGTATTGTGTGCCAAAAACATCTCTGGTTAACGCCATGGCTGCCGTGGTCTTTCCGGTGCCTGGTGGTCCTGCAAAGAGGAGATGAGGGAAGTCCGTTGTTTGAGCATATGCTGCAAGTCTTTGCACGATGGATGGTTGTCCGCGTATGTCTTGCACTGAATGAGGGCGATGTTTTTCCACCCATAACTCACTCATGGCTTAACTGAAAAGGCGAATGCCCTTGAACATTCGCTTGTGAACCACTCAATTTTGAGTTCTGTGGCCGAAAGGAAACTATACCACCGCTTTTATCCATGTTTGAGTCCGATGTCTTTGCCACGCCCATTTTCCTTGCGAGTATCAAAAGCCATTCTCTTAGTCGCCATGTTTCTTCTCTCCAGTTCGGTAAATACTGGTTGGTTCCTGTCTGATGAAAATATATTAGAAGAGAGCAAAAATATGCAGTATATTTTTGCGCAAGATGCATCCACTAAGGATAATGGAATTTCTGAGGAAATTCAAGACAGGAATAACGGCAATGCTCCTTTTGTTGATGTGGGGATTCACGACGGGAATGAATCAAGACTAATTATTCAATTTCCCTTTAGCAGAGTAAATACCGATCGCATTATCGATGCTCAGTTGGTTCTATCTTGTGCATCTGGTCCTAACTCCAATGGGAATGCCGTATTCTACGCTGCTCCATTGCATCCCTTCTTTGAAGAATATTGGTCCACATGGGGCGAATCAGAAAATAATACACCATGGGACGAAGCAGGGGCAAATGGGGCTAATGACCGAGATGATTGGGAGGCGCCTACACTTTACTCTGGCTCTGCTTATATTTTCATGAATGTAACCTCAGTGGTACAACAAGCTGCTTTGAATAACGACACCTCGATTGCGTTTGTTGTATCTGCAACGGATACTCAGTATCGCTGCTACACCAGAGAAGGTCCGACAAATGGTGTCCCTTTCCTCAATATGAATTATACTTCAACACCCGCTCCAGTTTCCGCTGGTTCACTCACTCCAACTTTCGTTGAAGATGGTGATGCGTTGATGGACACATCATTCCTTTTATCTGCCGATACCTCACCTACAGTTACTTGGTCTAACTTAGGTGGAACGAATATTGAAATCGACTTTTCGTCATCTCCAGATTGGAAGGCTGAGGGAGATTCTCCTTGGAACTGGAATTCTATTGAACATTGGTCCAACTTTATCATGGCAGGTGCAAATGGTTCGATGAATTATCCAAGTGGTAGCGAACTCGATGTCGGTACCACCATGTATTATCGTATGAGGGCAATCTCAACTACAGGGCAAATCGGTAATTGGACGAGTGGTTACTTTGACCTTCCCGAACATGATGTGACCGACAATGGTGATGGAACTGCTTCGTTTTATGTCAATGCCGAAAATCTCGGACTTTCTGAACAAACAATCGATGATGTATTTTTGAATTCAAGTAATGCTGGTAAATCTCAAAACTATGACGGCCAACATCTCTTGGTTGGAACAAATGGTCTTGACACACAAAACACTCTCATTCGCTTGAGGGTAGCCGATATCGGACTCAATGGTCAGCAATCAATACAAAATGCTGAAATTTCATTTAACATGACTAACTTTGATGACACTTTCTTTACAAGCATTCATCCGGTATTTTCAGGACAAGAGTGGGATGAATCTTCCGTGACATGGACTACTTCTGATGGAGTCAATGCTTGGACTGATGGTGGCCGTACAGATGCGTTATTTTCCATCGACAATGTTGAATTAGGCAATAATGGACCTGTTTCATTTAATATTACAAGTGCGATTCAATATTATATCGATAATAATGAGACATTACCCGACTCAATCGATTTTTATCTAAGTGCAGTAAGTCGTGATGAGACACCACAAACCGAGTATTTTGCAAACTTCAACTCCTCTGAACAAGATGTGAACGCAGTAAACTTCTCAGTGACATATTTCTCTTCATCTGGTGATGCGGTTGAATTACCGCAACTCACATATCCAATTGATGGACAAGTTGCTTGGCTTGATAATGATGGAAACCTAAGCGCTTCCCTCTCTCCTCAACTCAATTGGACTTCTCCAGATGCAATGAATCTCCAAGGTACGCTGGAATTAACTTCTGATCCCGATTTCCGTGATGTAATCTACACCACTACCATCAATCCAACAAGCGAGCAAGAAGATTTGTCCGGTGTAGTGACTCTAGATGCTGGAACAAAATACTATTGGAGAGTCCAATTTTCAAGTAGCCTTGGTCAATTAGGATGGTATGCTTCTGATAGTTTCTTAGTGAGTTTGGTTGAATCTACTTATCTTGGAAACGATCGCCATGAATTGAGATTACGTCAAGGCAATGCGACCAGTGATGGAATGAGTCCATTGTGTCAAGATACTTACATCACCAGTTCGGCACCGGCCATAAATAACAATGGCATCGGTTCTATGCAAGCCCTTTACGCAACATCTGGGGCCTTATCTTCAATATTGCTCAATTGTGATTTAGCAAGCCATGCATTGCCTGACGGATATGCTGTGGAATCTGCAAGTCTACGATTAACCTTGAGCGAGCCACCCTCTGCTACCCCCTCAACTCTTGGATTGTGGGAGTTAGGTGTTCATAATTGGACGCAATCTGGTGCGACTTGGAATACATATGATGGCGTGAATAATTGGTCAGTACCCGGGGCTTACGGTGTAGATCGATTGGGCATGCTTTCATCTCACGCCATGACTACTGAAGCCACGGGTTCATCCATAGAATTCAACACAACACTCGCTGTTCAAAACGCAATGAGAGAAGAACGTGGTTTGGATCTCATTTTGGATGTTCTTAATCCAGGTTCCGGACAAACACGTTACGTGTACATTGCAGAATCTGTTCCACAACTCACGGAAGACAAATGGCCAGAGTTGGTATTGGTTTACACCTCAGGAAGTGACATAGCTCCCGATACTCCGAACATTATTTCCCCTGTAAACGGATCTTGGGCCATTGAAGATGGCATTGAGGCCAAACCTGATGACACTCCAACTCTTAACTGGAGTGGGTCACAAGGTGTTTCCCTAACTGGATGGACTTTAGAATTGGATACGACTGAACACTTTAATTCAACTGATTTGCGTTCCTATACTAGTTGGATTGATGATGGTTTTGATGTAGAAAATGGCACCTTTACTGTTCAATCAGGTGATGCGCTAGATCGTGGAAAGACCTGGTATTGGCGAGTGAAAGGTATTTCTTCTACCTTCCAAATTGGTGCTTGGTCTCCAGGGGCCAATTTCAAACTACCAGATATGGATACAGGACTGTTAACTGCCACGTCTTCATACGTTCACGTTGAACATCTTAAAGCGATGCCTGAATTATCAATTCCTGAATTTGAAGATACTTGGATTGCAGATAGCGGCACATACTTTGACACCACTCATAGTAACGCAGGAGTAATCAATGTGGGAACGCTTGGTCAATCGAACGTATATTCTTTGATTCGAATCCCACAAGGTGCGTTACCCTCGCCTGTGAACGCTCACATCTCTGGTGCTGAGCTGAATTTATGGGTAGAGTCCGGTACTTCACAATATGTGGGCATTGCAGAAACACTGGTCGATTGGAATAGTTCTGCGAATGGCTCATCGTATGACGGAGTTGACAATTGGTCAACGTTCGGTGGAAATAATGACAATGATCGTGGAGATTATCTTGATATCCAATCAGCCACAACCGGAAGTTGGCTTACACTAGATGTCACCTACGCTGTTCAGCGTGCAATAAACCAAGGCCAAATAGAAATTTCACTATTTTTATCAGGATTTTCATCATCAAATATGCTATCCTTTACCTCAACTGAGGGGACTTCAGCCGACAGACCATGGCTCAATTTAACTTGGGAATCAGGATCTCCTGTTGCAATTCCAGACCAACCTCAAATTGTTGAACCCACACCGGGTGGCGTATCGTGGGATTCCACTTCACATGCGTGGATTCCTGATGATACTCCTACTTTGTCCGCTTTTGCTAACGGCTCAATTGATGCATGGGCTGTAGAAATTTGGAACAATGATACGAATACTGGTTGGAATACCTACGATTCGAGAGTACAATCAGGTGATTTTACTTCATCATTTGATGGAACGAAAACTCACATGACATTCGATGCTCCAACAATCAACTGGATTGAGGTCAATTGGAGATTAACTGCAATTGCAGATGATATGCTTAGTAACAGAAGCGATGATTCTTCATTCTATATCCCTAACGAAATTGGTGCTGAAATCAACTCCACAGACGCATGGGTTGTCGTTCAAGAAGGGCTTGCAGTTCCTCAAATAAATGCATTTGAAATGTTTGATGACACACATATGAGTATCGGTGCTACGAGTAGCAATATTGCTGATACCTCGCTTTCGCTAGGTGGCGTCAATCATGCAATGGCAATCATTCGAGTGAATTATTCACAATTAGTAAGAGACACCTCGGATGTTACCGAGTCAACACTAAATCTCTATCGCTTATCTGGTGGTTCAGCCTCTATTGGTGATGAAAATATCAAGGTGAGTGTAAGTGAACTATCCAAATCTTGGAATCAATCTGCGAATTGGTCTACTTCGGATGGTTCTTCTACCTGGGCGGGAGGTTGTCTGAGTTGTGATACAATGCCAACAGATGTGGCAGAAATTTCATTTAATGAAAATTGGTTGAGTTTAGATATCACATCAATTGCACAAAAATCAGTGTTTGAAGGAACATATGAGGTTAATTTGTTATTACAAGTTGAAAGCGGTTCCAACGGGATTTGGACCTTTGCTTCATCTGAAAACGATTTGTCAAATCGTCCTTTCATCAACACGACTTACAGGGAAGGGGCAACTTCATGGCTACCTGACATGCCAAGTGGTCTTACTCCTCTTGTAGAATCAACCATGTGGGATTCATCTTTGTCCCAACCTGGTGGACTCAGTACCTTTGACATTAACTGGACGAGTACTGTGAGTAATGCAAGCTCGTGGCACCTCCAGATATCAGATGATCCCAGATTTATTTCAGGTGAAGTTTGGACCTACAATCTTTCAGATTCAAGCACTTATAATGGCACTTGGGATATCGGTTCTCTGACATATTCTCTTCCTTCAAACATTGGATGGGGAGATTCTTGGTATTATTTCCGCTCAAGGGCGATTCAAGATTACAGATTGGGTACGTGGAGTGAGGTATCATCATTTAGAGTACCCGCTATCCAAGGGGTCAGTTTGGGAGATGGAAATTATTCACTTTCACTTTCACATGGTAGTATCTTTTCAAACGCAGGAGAATATCCTAACATCGATGACGCGGCAATTGATAGTTCTAATCCAACAACCAATTACGGAGAAGATCCAAACATGGATATCGGTGTAGGCAAGCAAGGAAGTGGAGTATCAGAAATGTTACTTGAGTTTGACTTGAGTGATATTCCATTCCCTACAGCAACGACTCCTACAAATGTGCAGATCAATCTCACACGTTCATCTGTATCGGGGACCTCCCCGCTTACGATCAGCGCTCATGCATGTGCATCAGTTGATGAAGCATCCATAAATTGGAACAACAAGCCAGTATGTTCTTTGACAGAACTTACTCGGAGTACCCTTGGTTTATCGAATCCAACTGGAACCTTTACTTGGGATATCACTGGTTTAGCCCAAGATAATTTTGCAAATGGAAATAAGACGTTATCTGTTTTACTTAAGGCGGTTGGTACTCCCGGTTCCACGCATTCGTTTTGGTCTTCTGAAGCGGCTAACTCCAATCTAAGGCCAACCTTGTTATTCGAGTATGTCGACAATGTTGACGGCATACAGCCGCCTGGGCAGGTGAGTTTGATTTCACCAACAGATGGCGATATCCTCTATGACACCAGTTCATGGCTAATCATGCCTGAAATATCACCTCAACTTGCGTGGAATTCGGTATCCGATGCAACTGGCTATCACCTATTTGTTACGGAAAACAACGGTGGGATTGTGAAATACCCAAATCTTGTATCCACTACATACACTTTGCCAAGTCTCACGGCGGGTAACAATTACGAGTGGTGGGTTCAAGCATTGAATGGATCTATTCCAGGTCCCTCCTCAGCACGTTGGACCTTCTCCATCGGAAGTCCCCAATCCCATTCCGATAACGGTGATCATACATGGACTTATCAATTCCAAACAGGAAATGAGGTGCCAAGTATTGGTCACACAAATATTGAGGATTCCTATATCGAAAACTCAAGTGATTCTAACCATGGTGGTGAAGGATTGATGCTGTTGGGAGAAGATTGTGGATATGGTTCCGGTTATGCATGTCGTGCAATAATCTCTCTTGATAATGGTCAAGTTCCTCTTCCCACTACCAATGCAAAAATCCATTCTGTAAGTGTTCGATTCTCTATTGACAATGAATATTTCAACGGAGCCAACTCATTGGCCATTTATGCGTATCCGTTGTTAACTGGTTCTTGGACTCAATACGGATCTTCTTGGTCGAATTCAAGTTCTGGTGTTCCGTGGTCGCAACCTGGTATGCAGCAAGGAGTTGAATATGCAACTTCACCATCTGGACAAACAATTATCTATCCAGGCCAAGAAGACTTTTGGATTGATCTTGGTTTTGATGGAATGACAATGGATGGTAAACATACGTGGATTCTCATCGCTATACCCAATGCAGGATCTGCATGGCTTGAACTAGTTTCTTCAGAAGATGAACTACTCTCTTCGAGGCCAATGATTTCGGTGAATTATACTGATGTCGACCAAGTCGAAGTCAGTCCTTCTAGTGGTACTTCAACAACGGCTGATAATTCCGTGACGTTCACAAGAAATCTTCTCGATACCTCAGGTGCCACAATCTCTGGCAGTGGTTCACTTCCTGTGGTCTGGAGCGTATCAGGTGGATCTGGCAAAGGGCAAATTGGTACTTTGACAGGCATCTATACCCCCGAATTGGTTGGTACTTACCAAATCACGGGCTGCTATGGAGTCATTTGCTCAACAGTGGATATTTCGGTAACACATGGAGTTGCCGTAGAATTACTTGCATCGGGAGATGCTACTGCAATAACTGCCGACCAAACCATGAACCTAACGGCTCAAGTTGTCGATCAATTTGGTAATGAAGTTCCAGGTGAACCAATTACCTACACCGTATCCAATGTTCCATTTGGAAATCCTGCTGGAACGGTTGTCAATAAGGTGTTTTTCCCACGTGCTGCAGGTTCTTGGACGATTACAGTAGCATGGAATGCCGAACAGATTGTTATTCCAATCGAAGTAGTTGGAGGTGTGGCAGTTTCCATTGATATGCAGGGCTGTTCGGATGTACTTCCAGCGGGAACATCATGCGATATCAGTTGGCGACTCGTCGACCAATTTGACAATCCAATTGACATTTCTTCTGCAGGTCCCCTTGGAACTATGGTTGAAAATGGGACCTTTGACGTAACATCAGCGAGTGGACCCGACGGTCAAGGGTACTACACTGCAAGTTACTTTGGTTATAGCGTTGGTACATGGGAAGTCGTTGCTTTATTGTATGGTTTTTCTGCAAATTTGAATATTGAGGTGACTCATGGTGCCATTGTCGACATCGAAATTTCAGCATCATCTCTTAGCGTAACCGCTGATGATTTGGTTTATTTCAATACCACTAGAATTGATGTGATGGGTAATCGTTTGCCGATAACCATCCCTGCAGAGAATTGGACCTACAGTGATGGTATCTTAACTGCAGGAAATCCCGCAGTATGGGCTCCTGTCAGTTTATCAAGCCAACAAATACTCACTGCCAATTATGAGGGTATTTACTCTGATGTGATTGTTTTCGTCGACAAAGGAGCAATTGTAGGAATGGAGTTGCTTGTCAACAATATTGATGCGAAGGATACCATCATCGAAATTACTTCTGACGATGAAACCGTCATCAAATTACGTGCTTTTGACAGCGATGGAAATACTTGGTTTGAACCTGTAGATTGGGAACTATCTCATCCTATTTATGATGATCAAGCATTATTATTGGGTGCAATAGATAGCGACACTGTAACTTTCACACCTGAAAAATCAAGTGATGTGCAATACACAATCACAGCGATTTATGCCGTAAATTCCACCATTGTTGAGGAGTCACTCTACATTTCAGTGAGTCCAGGAGATTTGAAAAATATTGATCTTCTTCTTCCTACATCAAATGCATTGAATATAACTGCAGATGAAAATATTGCAATATCACTTCGTCTCACCGATGATGAAGGAAATACTCTACCACAAAGTGGAGTTTCATACCTCCTCACAACCATTGGAAATAGCGATGATGATCAGGACCCAGTTCCACCAAAGGATATCACTCAAGAAATCGTTGACAACGGTGGTGTATGGGAGGCCAGCGAAACAGGCGAATTCAGAATTACTGCTTGGCAAATCAGTGAAAAAGGCTTCAATCGAAGTCGTACTATCGATGTATCAGTAACGCACGGTGACGCAATAAACCTCACACACGATGTTGCTACAGACTCGCTCATGGCGGGTGATTCTGTCGAAATTTCCGTTACAGCATCAGACTTTGATGGAAATTCATGGGCATATGATGCGGTTTGGAAGAAAGATGGTCGTGTTACCGGTGAGATCTCACCTACCTTAGTCGCTGGTGCTTTCTCTTTCCAAGCAACGGAAGCCGGAGAACATGAATTTGAATACTTCACAGATGATGGAATCACAACAGGCAAATGGTCTGTCAATGTCATTCCAAGCAATATTCCAAAATTAATTGAAATTAATGTGAGTTCTGAAGTGGTTGATCAACAAGGTATTGTGATGATTGAAGTCACCGTTTATGATGAATATAACAACCAAATAACGGTACCGGACTACACGGAAATAGAAGTTACTGGAAAAATGGAAGTCGAGCAATCTGATATCTCAAAATGGGAAATTACCGCTGTTGAGAGTGGAGAACATTTGATCATTGTAAAGATTGGAAATCTTGAGGAATCAGTCTCCATTATGGTTGGAGGAACCATTACTGGTTTCTTTGCTGCCGGTGGGCCGCTATATTATGCTGGTGCTGGATTAGGGGCATTAATTCTCATAGTATTGTTGGCCATCATTGTCATAGTTTTGCGTTCAGGAAGTGATGATGAATGGGACGATGAATATGAAGATGAGGATGATTTCGGAGGTGGAGAGTTGAAGAAACCAAATATGGACAAATTACTTGGAAAAACCACCTCAATGTCTGAATACGGCGCAGCTCCAGCAGAGCCACCAGTTCAGGAACAACCTCCTGTTCAACAACAGGAGGAAGACACCTCATGGATGGCCGATTATCGAGTCGATGAAGATGGAACTGAGTGGGGTCAAGATGAAGAAGGGTACTGGTTTTACAGAGAGCCTGGTAGTGACTGGGTCGCATGGAATGAGTGAGATTCATGCGATTGGCCAAAGCCATCGTTGTGATGATGGTCTTGGTTTTCATTCCACTAATGCCTGCTGTTGAGGGGCAAACCCCAGCTTCGATTGAAATCCTTGCCGATGCTGAATCAGTTTCCACAGATGGATTGATAAATTTCGAGGCCATTGTACGAGATACGAATGGACAGATCCTTGATTCTGATGTAACTTGGTCTTCAAGTAATGGAACCATCAATCAAGAGGGTCAATTCATCGGATGGACCGCTGGAATGGTAAATATTACCGCAAAAATTGGAGGGATCAATGCAACATATTCGGTCACTGTTACTCCTGGTTGGGCTAGAAGCATCATGAGTGACCTGTCAACAAATACCCTTGCTATCGACGAGACGCTTTCCTTATCTGCCTATTTGGTTGATAGAGGTGAAAATCAGGTTGCAGGTGATGTGTCCTGGCGTTCAAACACTGGCTTTGTAAATGCAGAGTTAGAAACATGGACTCCTTCGGAATTGGGTTCTACACAATTAATGATCACGTGGTATGAATTGGAAACAGTTGTCAACATTACGGTTACACCTGGTGCACCAAGCGAGATTCAATTTGATGAAAATAACATCGTACAAAGTGGTTCTATAATCAAATTATCTCCCAAATTAGTCGATGCTTATGATAATGAAATGCCATTGGCAGCAGCAGGCTCTCTATACTGGTATGCTGAAAATGGTGAGATCAACTCACAAAGAGAGTATCTTGGAGACATTCCTGGATTGTGGAATGTTAGTCTTAATTCGTCTTCAGGGGCTAACGGAACTACCCAAATTTTAGTTATTCCAGCACAAGCCGTTGATTTGCATATTGAACTTGGTGCTGATGAAATCAGAGCAGGAATTCCAGTAGAACTTAAAGCGATGAGAACCGATATTTACGGATATACTGCACAAGTGCCTGTTTCGATTGAAAACTGGACCATTGGATCAGGTTCTCTTCAAGTTGATGAGGGCGTGGTTTATTGGACTCCATTTACCACAGGTAGTGCTACTGTAGCGGTAATTGATCAAGGATTTAGTGCAACTTATCAGGTTCTTGTTTCCACAGGTCCTGCACTTGGTTTGGAAATAATCTATTCAGAATCTTCCATTAATTCAGGAGAACAAATACTGGTGCGCGCAGTTGCTGTTGACAGTGTGGGAACACACAAAATTGTTGATGCTTCGTTTATTTTTTCCTCCGAACTTAATCCTAACGCTCTTGGAAATGAAACCGTCATTCAACCTGGGTTGATAGGAAATTATTCCATTGAAGCAACTTGGTATGATGATGAATCGAATAAAACATTGAGCGCTCTCTCAGATGTTGAGGTATTACCTGGTGGACTTGCAAGAATTCAAGTCCTTTCTCAGGGTATTCAAGTTCCAAGTGATGAAGCGGTTGATTTGTCTCCGAAATTTTATGATGCTTACGGCAATAACTTGCCACCAATCATGGCCAATTGGACGATAGAAGGTGTTGATAAAACTCTCGAATTGAAGATTTCAAACTATTTTTGGTCACCGCCTTCTCTTGGTACTCATCAGATGAAAATAATGGCAGATGGCGTGTATGCTGTTGTAGATGTCGAGGTAGTTCCCGGAAAAGCACACCAATTAAGAACATCAATCGTAGATCGCTTGACGGTCGTTTCAGGGAAAAGTGAATCATTTTCTATATTCTCGATTGATATTAATGGATATGAAAAGCCAACAGATGATGTGCAATTTGAATTCAATGAAAATGCTGGAGAAATTGTTCAGTCTGTTGAAGGTTCAGGTGCATGGGAAATAATTGGTAAGTCTACTGGAATTTGGGATGTAAAAGCGTTTAGTGGAAATGCAAGTCATCAATTTATGGTTGAAGTACTGCCTGGCGAACCCACACGTATCGTTTTGGAACTTCTTGTTGAAAACCCTCAACAAAATGCAGACGTATTGATGCTAATCAAAGTACTTGACAATGCGGATAATGAAGTTTCAATCGATGATGAAAACTTTTCAGTAGGCTGCACAACTGGCGATGTGTTACTTGTTCAAAATGGAACTTGGGAGGTAGAAACACAGGAGGCCGGTGACGATCATGCATGTACGGTAAAATCAAATGGGCTGGTGGCTCAGAAGTTTTTTGATGTTCAGCCAGTTCTTTTGGGAGGGAATCTTGGAGATACAAATGCCGCATTGTCATTTATGCTTGTCATAATGATTCTTATTGGAGGCATCTTGTTGATTGTTATTCGTCGTCTGGCTGACGACAATGATGTTGAGAAAACATGGGATGGTTTTGAAAGTGAATATCAGGACCCTGCAAACCTAACCAATATGGCAATGCTTGATGATGAATCAGAAGCAAACAGCTTGGACGAAGAAAAGGAACAACCTACGCTTCAATCAGCCATGGTCTCGTCCGCTGCAGACCCATATCAGTCAATGACACCAACCCAAGGCTATGAATCACCAGAGGCCATTCGTAAAAGGTTGACGTTGGTCGCACAGCAAACCGGCATTATGCAGGCAGCACCAGGAACCATACAAGGAAAAACAGGATGGTATGTTGATGCCAAGGGAGTTTTATCTGCGTGGAAAGTGGATGGTAATGGAAACTGGGAAAAAATTCAATCTTGAGTAAATCACTCTTCCTCTGCAATCTTTTCGATTTCTTCTAAAAACTCGTTTTCATCGATAAATCCACTCTTATTGAGGTCGATGGCTTTGAATATTTCTTCTAGATCCTTGGAAGTAAGCATAAAATCAAGTGCTCGTACGGCAATTTTGAATTCTTGTAAATTTAGTTTATTCTTTTCGCCTACATCTGCAGCATGGAATGCAGCACTTCTTTTCTTTTCTTCAATCTTGATAGGGCCAAACATTTTCTCTGAGAAACTTTGGAAAGGTGTTTTCCTTTTGTCATCATGTGATTTTCCGTATCCATAATACAAAATTAATCCGAGAATGATAGCAGAACCACCACCAATCACCGCTTTGTCTCCCATGAGAACAAGGAGGTAAATCCCGCCGATGATACCCCACCACTGAATCCAAGGATAGAAGTGAGACCTATACTCAGGTAGATACCAATCATGCTCTTGGCTTGAGGAACGCAGTACCATGACACAAGCATTGATAAAAATGAAGATCATGATTTTAAATCCAGACGCCAGCTTAGCAACATCCTTGACTGGTAGGAATAAGATGCATATGCCCATAGCGACAGATGTAATGACAATCGGCCAGAATGGTGTCTCATATTTTGGATGAACTTCGGCCAATTTTTGAGGAAGCAAGTGATCTTTACCCATTGCAAAAATGAATCGTGATGCAGCCAAGATACCGGCTAATGCCATGGAAATAATGGTTAAAATTGCCATGATGGCGATGATCAAGCCAACCGTTGGACCAGCAACGGCTTCCACGAAGATGTAAATTGAATCCTCCCTTATTTTCCCATCACTACCATTCCACCATTCTCCTGGGATGGTAGCGCCGATCATGAAGGTGACAAATACGTAAATTGCAGTTGAAATAAGCAAAGAAAGCATGATTCCAATTGGTAGATTTCTTCCAGGATTTTTCACCTCTCCTCCTATGGCTGCGACTTTGGTTACTCCGGCGTATGCTACAAACACGAAGGCAGTGGCTTCACCGATTTTGAGAGGTTCTTTCTTCAATGTAGATAGTGCCTCATTGAATGGTCTGGATAAATCTGTACTCGGGTCGAAAAGTTGTATGATACATACAAGAATCAAAAGAGCAAGAGTAATGCCTAAAATTGGATATTGAAAGGCCTTGATTTTTTTCATTCCAAGGACATTGAGAATCGTAATTAGAACAAGTGCACTAAGTGAAATCACAATGAGTTGAATATTGATGTCAAAGTATGTGGTGATCACGTACATGTAGGCTGAAAAACCAATCAGGGCAACGGCAGATTTTAGCATTGCTGAAGCCCATAATCCCAAACCGCTTATGGTGCCAAATAATCGACCAAATGTACGTTCTAGGTATACATAAGAACCACCGCTTGAGGGCATGGCTGAAGCCAATTCAGACTTTGACAATGCTGCTGGTAATACCACTGATGCAGCCAATAGATATGCCAACCAAGCCCCATTGCCAGCAATCTCCCCCACAAAGGCGGGAAGGACGAACAGCCCTGTTCCGAGCATCGAGGATATACATATGACAATGACTCCAAAGAGGCCTAAACTCCGTTCCAGTGTCATTGAAATTTTTGCTCTAACCTCTCCGGTGGCTAAAGCCATTTTCCTACGAGGGTCGACGTTTCGAGAACTCATTAATCATCACCGAAACGAGCCACAACTTTCATTTCCACCGCTATGGGAGTAGGTAAGGCTTTGATTGCTATGGTTGTTCTTGTTGGACCGTAGACTCCAAGCGTCTCAGCCCAAACTTCGTTGTATCCTTTGAAATCACGATCCATGTCGATGAGAAAAGTTGTGACATCGACTATATTTTCAAGTGATGCTCCTGCTTCATGGAGTATTTTTTCAATATTAGAAACAACAGCCCTTGTTTGTGCTTTGATATCATAATCAACAGCCTTACCATCTGCGTCTTTGATAGCTCCACCAGGAATTTGACTGGTTCCCGGCTGTCTTGGCCCAACACCGGAGAGATACAGGATATTTCCTTCGCGTCGTGCATGAGGATATGCTCCCACGGGCTTGGGTGCTTCATGACTATTCACCGATGTGTGAGTATCTGTGGGCTCCCACAATTCAGGATGTTGAGTGTGACTAGATCGGTCTTCACTCTCAACTGAGTCTTGATCTTTTCTTTCACCGAGTACATCTCTATCACCTGCAAAAGTTTCTATGGAATCTTCATCATATTCTTTGTCCCCTTGACCGCTCGATGTTGGATCAAGAACTACAACTGCCGCTCCAGCGCCATGAATAGGTTCGTATCCTAAGACCTCCCCTGTCAGATTATTTCTGTGTTGGTTCATTGAAGAAAGCCACCACATTGGTTTGAAGGCAACGACTTTTTGTACTCTGATTTGGTGATGAATTGTTCTCGATAATTGAGCAACATCTTCGAGCCTTCCTGCTCCAAGAAACTCCAATATTTTGAGGTTCCATTCATCATCCTTTGCTGAATGAATGTGATCATCATGTGGCTGTATTGGTGTTGTGAACATTCGATTTGATAAACTCATGATCGAAACAGCGATGGCTTTCCTCCCCAATGAATTGATTGCGTCCAAGCAAGATTTGGCAAGAACCGTTGTTTCAGCACGATTGGCGTAAACATTGGATGAACAAATCACCACTGGTAATCTGTTATCTGGATTGAGTAATTTACAGGCAACAACGGAACCAACGTCAATTGGAAACCCATCATATGCGACTTTGCGACTTTCCAATCCACGATTTTGATTTGCTTGATGCCATGCTTCAGCTAATTCGGTATCAACGCGGATTTGATACGGAATCGAACCTAAGTCATGGAAATCAGGATCAACCAGCACCCATTCAGGATTGGGATGTGCTTGGATTTGATGGCCAATAATACTCGGCCATAGTGTTGAATAGATGACGAGAACATCAGCATCGGTTTGTTCGATAATTTCTCTAGCATTATCATAGGCCTTGCGAATTTTACCCCAGCCTTCATTTTTTTCCGGCGCTAATAGGGGATGTGGGTGGGCTGGGACAACCAAAGATTTCACTGGCTGAGAGGTCATGAGTTCTCCCTCCAATTTCTTGATGGCCATTCCATGATTGCGTTCCCAGTTCCAATGATTGTGCCATATCCGTGTAAAATAGCGGGCTCATCGGGCATATCTAATACAGATAACATCCATGTTAGTGCGCCTCCATCGCTTTCTGCAATGGCTTGTTCGACAAATTCTGGCATCTCATTGACAATTTGCTGGCTTTTCCCAGACCGCATGAGTTCAATCATTCTCATGTCCCAAAGATGCATGGCATGACTTGAGATATGTTCGACGCTCATATCTTCTGGAACTTCACTCTCAGTTGTGAAGTGGCGATGTGAGAGAGAATTACTCGCTACGATTACACATTTCTTACCGCTTTCTAAAATAGCCTTTCTTGTGGCTTTTCCAAGTTGAATCATCATTTCTTGCATCACTTCAACCGAATAATAGGCGTGTCCTCGATTGCTTGAAATGCTTACTATTGGCTTGTCCCATTCTGGTCTGATCATATGGCAAGATGTGATTGTTCCATAATCAATTCTGAAATCTGGATTTTCCATCATTTTTACAGCCATTCCATCTTCTTTAGCATGGTCATGAATGGCTTTAGACAATTCAACATCAACACTTACATCATATTTGAATCGAAACAAATTTGGAAAAATAGGGTCTACAGAAAGAGATTCGAATCTTTCAAGTCCAAGAAAATGAGTGCCGACATAGGTTTGCCAATGTGGGGATAATATGACGATACAATCGTAATCAACGTCTTCTAGAGATTTTCTCAGCCGTTCATACCCCCATCGTAACTGCTCCCATCCACCTTCTGAAGTAGGCTCATTTTGGGGCGGATTTTCCGCATAAACCAAATGTGGTGGATGAGGTGCTAGCAATCCAGCCACGATTTGACCTTCCGCCATAGAACGACCACAAATAACCGGACTTTCTATGCATCGGAAGGAAGTGGCCGAAATATGGGGGATACCTCAGTACAACACAATGCCGTGCCGGGCATCATTGGCTTCATTTTTGGTATGTTTTTTCAATATGTGGATCTTCGATTCACTGCATATTATCCAAACCCCATGCAATATGCGTTATTACTAGCGATTGTCGTCTCACCTCTTATTGCAAAACTCACCGGCATACCCGCGTCTAAGGATCACATGTTTGGAGTAGGGGTAGTCGCCCTACCTTTTGCAATGCTTTGGTTTCTTGGATTTTCTTATTTTGTATTTGCAATACCAGGAATATTGTGGATCTGGATGTCTGTTTCATGGCCCCAATACCACTTGCCACCGTTCAGAGTTGGCGTTTGGCATGGTACGGGAATTGCATTCACTGCGTTTGTTGGTGTCTTGATGATCGCTTGAGTTAATACGACTCACTTTCGTTTGGAAAATCACTATCTCGAACGTCCTTACAAAATGACTTGACTGCGTTGGTGATAGATTCTTCGAGGTTGAGATATCTGCGCAAAAATCTCGGTGAGAAATCTGTAGTGATTCCAAGGAGGTCATGGAGAACCAATACTTGTCCATCGCAATGAGGTCCAGCGCCAATACCAATAATTGGGATCGATACAGATTCTGCAACTGCTCGTGCAAGTTCACTGGGTATCTTTTCTAATACAATTCCAAAACAGCCTGCTTTTTCAAGTAACACCGCATCCTCAATGAGTTTTTTTGCTTCTTCTTCCTCTTTGGCTCGAACGCTGTAAGTTCCAAACTTGTATATCGATTGAGGAGTGAGTCCTAAGTGTCCCATCACAGGGATACCTGCGGTCAAAATTCTCTCGATACTCTCAACGATTTCAGAACCTCCTTCAAGTTTCACAGCATGACCATTTGTTTCCTTCATGATCTTGATTGCACTTTCCAAGGCAAGTCGAGAATTTCCTTGGTAGGTACCAAATGGCATGTCCACGACAATCAGAGCTTTTTCTACGGCTCTTTCAACACATTGCGCATGATATATCATATGCTCCAGCGTCATGGGTACCGTCGTATCTTTTCCAGCCATTACATTTGATGCTGAATCACCCACAAGGATGATGTCGACGCCACCTTGGTCCACCAGTTTAGCCAGTGAATAATCGTAGGCGGTCAGCATGGTAATTTTCTCGCCAGCAGCCTTCATTTCCTGAAGCGTATGGGTTGTAATTTTTTTGGCATTAGCATGAATTGACATCTTGGCCCCTTCCAACGGAACAACAGTCATGATTTGAATGAGTCGTTTTCAATCCATTACACAAATATTGACGGGTTGAGAAAAAAAATCAAGTGACCATCGTCCACCTTCTCGCCCAAGACCTGAATCCTTTACTCCTCCAAAGGGGACTCTTAAATCTCTATGTAACCAAGTGTTAACCCAAATCATACCGGATTCTATTTTCTCTGAAACAAGTCGTCCCCGGTTTTTTGACCAAACCGAACCGGCCAATCCATAATCTGTATTATTGGCAATAGCGATTGCTTCTTCATCAGACTGAAATGTGTGAATCGTTACAACAGGCCCGAAGATTTCTTCTGTTGAACAACGGGCCTCAGGATCTAAACCGGTAATGACTGTTGGCGGGATGTAAAATCCATCCTTTTCGGATTGTTCACCGCCTGTAAGGATTTTACCACCCTCCTCCTTTGCTAATTCGATGTATGATAATACCTTCTGCATATGGCTTTCTGAAATTACTGGTCCTATCGAAAAGTGGTTTACTTGAGGAATAAATTCTTTCATGAATTCATCGTAAATAGATTCATGAACAAGAATTCGACTGCCACAAAGACATATTTGCCCTGAATTGAGGAAACCTGCACGCACAACTCCCGGAATTGCAATCGAAAGATTGGCATCATCGAGAATAATTGACGAATTTTTCCCTCCTAATTCCAGACTTAATTTTTTGAACATTGGTGCAGCAGTCTTTGCAACGATTCTTCCTGTTTGGGTTCCTCCGGTAAAAGAAATCGCATCGATATCCGGATGTTCAATAATTGATTGTCCAATTTCATGCCCAAATCCATGAACCATGTTTATGACTCCTTTTGGGAATTGGATATCTTCCAATATTTGACAAAGAGCGTGTGCAGAAAGAGGCGTTAATTCACTTGGTTTTGCAACGACTGTATTTCCCATGAGTAAGGCCGGTGCAAGTTTCCATGTGAGTAAATAGAGCGGTAAATTCCATGGGGTGATTAAAGCCACTACACCCATTGGTTTTCGCAAGACAAAATTTGTAGCATCATCCATGCGATATTCATCCTCAGAAAGTAGAGACTTAAATTCACTAAAAAATCTAAAATTTTTGATACATCGGTCGATATCAACATTTAACGCGACCTCAATTGGTTTTCCTGTGTCAAGAGCTTCTACTTTTGCGAGTTCACTCTTTCTTTGTTCAATCGCATCAGCAATTTTTCCTAACCATTTGGCTCTGTCTGCCATCGTTCGATTGGCCCAATCTTCTTTTGCTTCTTTTGCTGCAGAAATAGAAGCATTTGCGTCTAAGGTTCGAGGGATTTTTGCAATCTTTCCACCCGTTGAAGGCCCAATGTTATCGATGGTTTCGATTTCTGTTTCAAAAGATCCAGCGATGTAATTTTGCACGACAATCATACGTCGACCTCATATTGCCACCGATCTCTATCTGGGTCCCATTCATCCCATGTTGGGATGTTTTTGAGTATTTCAATTCGATTTTCAGGGACGATGCCTGGAACAATGAATGCCTTTTGTCGGTGTAATGGGTAGGGGTTCCTCAATTCAAACCCAAGAGTCCCCAATATCGAGCGGGCAACATACCATGTGGCTTGTGCGTTCCAACCATGCGCAATTTTAACGACAATGCCTAAGCCATTGGGATAGTCTTCATGAAGGATTGCAAGCCCAAGTAAACCGTCAGCACCTTCTTTAGCGATGACTTTTCCTTCACCAATTTTGAGAATTGTTGAATCAAGTCGGTTGAAACCTCCAACTAAGTCTGGGTGTCGACACATTGCTTCCCAAATCCAATCCTCGTCCTTATCACGGACTAAGCCTGCGTAAATTTTTGCCAATTCTGAAACCGTATTGCTTACCGTTGGCAAACCACATCCATCCTTTGCTATACGTAGCGGTTTCCAAGACTTACCTAAAAATCGGCGAAGTTGCTCCATATACGCTTGAAAGACCTCGTGTTCAGGCAAAGTGTAACCTGCTCTTTTCCACCCTTTAGCTCTGCAACCTCGCAAAATAGCCGCATGTTCTCCGCTGCATGTATGGAACCATCTTCTTGGCCTGCGAACTTGGCGACCGAATTGAATGAGTGGAACATCTAATGGCGTCATCATCAATGGCCATTCTGATTTTGCAAGGAGAGATTGGGCAGTAGATACGTGTTCTGTATCACCGTTATGGCTTGCTACAGAGATTGCTTTCTGCTCCCAACTGCAATGGTCTAATTCTTTGACGAATGATTTGAGCATGAATGGTTTCATCATTGACCTTCCATAGCAAAGGACATTTCCACCAAAGGAATGAATCACTTCATCACCATGACACCATGCAACAGCGCCATGAACGGTGTTTTCACTTACTCCATTTCTCCTGTAGTCAACTAAGGGCTCCCATCCGACATCACGGCCTGTTGGTATACCTTGTATGTCTTCCCCCAGCGGAGATGCAGGATATACTTGGGAACCAGGTTGGCCTGGTGAAACTGCTGAATGAGGGTCATGTTGGATGGTCATATAGCATCCTCCAAACCGGATTCTATCAACGGAACTACTTGGCTCATCCATGCTTCCATGTTTCGAATAACTCTTGCTGAGTCATGATTGAAAAAGTCAAACCATGTCATGATTCTCTCATCGGGATGAAACCTTTCCAGTGCTTGTTTTGCAACTTCTTTTGGATTACCAATGAGTGCATTGTTCGCAGCTTTTTTGACCTTATCAGGATCAAGTGTTCCATCCAATGCTCGCCAATATGCGCCAAGGGCGAGCTCGGCTTCCTTTTGGGCAGCGAGATTTTGTTGCTCTTCGTCTAAACCATCTTCTGCATTGAGAAAAACAAATGTTGTCCTAGGCATATCTCTCCTCTGCCATTCACCACCATCTTGGTGAAAACAATCACGCATCCTTTGGTGGGTTGCTTCGATGACCTCAGGAGATGTTATGGATAAGTTGAACACTTTTACAGGCATGATTTGATTGAAGAAAACTTGAGCATTTGGATCGTGCGTTCCAGCAACCAATTCAAGTTGTTCCTTTGGAAATTGGGTAGGGACGATTGAAATTTCTTCAAATTGATATCTCCTCTCAAAAGAGATTGCCTCTACTTTCTCGCCAGCAACATTAAGCAGATTTTCCCAATCCTCTTTATTCCTGAAATGATCTTCGGTAACAACTGTGTCCTTCACATCTTCAGAATGCAAAGTGTCTCCTCTTAACAAACGAAGGAATATTTCACCTGCCTCCATGAAAATTTGTCCACGTAATGCGGGCCAAGCCGCTTTTTCAATATCATTTCGAGGTGTAATGCCATATGGCCGAGCCATAAATTCGAATCGACCGGCAGAAAAGCCAAGGTGAAGTTTACGCTTATCACCGCGAAGTTTGAGGAATTGCAAGGTATTAGCAATTCTTTCTGCAACGGGAATCGGGCCTCCGCCGGCAAGTATGCTGATTACGGCAGATCCAACGTCAATTTTGCTTGTACGCTGAAAGGTTTCCAAGGCTAGTTGTGGAAAATCAGTGCATAACCCCACTTCTCCTTTCCAGTGAGGTACAACAGGTTGGTCATTCTTTTGTTGCGTTTGAGTCGAAAGATGGGCTTGAGCGATCCATGCGACACCAAAACCCAGGCGGTCGGCGCATTCGACTTGTTCAAAATAATTTCTAAACATCTCTTCTTCACTAGGCGTGTATCCATTATGGTCAGGGGTTTGGCTGATCGAAAAGAAAATGTCGTATTCCATTTTTCAGCCCACCACTTCTGTTAGTTTGGAGATTCTTTCTCTGAGAGGAGTTGGTACCGGGATATTTGCTTCCATCATTTGTGTCATCACAGCAGAAAGTTGGACCATTGCTTCATCAGGCTGATTACTGATTTCAGCTAAATCTGCAAGGCCCCAACGGGATACCAGAATTCCATCAACATCTCCAATATCCTCTGCGATTTCTAATGACTCTTGCATCATTTCCATGGCCATTTCCAATTCACCGATTGTGGCTTTTATGTGGGCAATATCTTGAATCGCCTCCATTCTGTCCGCATCAGATTGGGCTAAATTCAATTTTCTCTGGGAGAAAAGTTCTGCTGTATCCCAGTCCTCTTGTTGTTTTGCGATATGACTCAACAAACTTAGGCCAAATGAAATTCCATTTTCATCTTTTGATTGTTCTCTTAGGCGCATGGAACGATTGGCCATGATTTTTGCGTCATCGAGCGCTTCTAGTCCCAGATATACTAATGCTGCATGGTGGAAAACAGCAGCCGCCAATTTGGGGTGTTTGGTCTCTTGTTCAATGGCAAATGTGACGAAAGTGTCTATGCTGGATTCATCCCTTTTCATTTTTTCAAATAGAACCCAGCCTCTTTCTTCATCATCAGTAGCAACCTTGCTGGCGTGTGAAATTATCTTGTCGATTAAATCTTCTCTTCCAAGTTGAACAGCGACGTCAATCATCCTCAATGCAAGTGCAGTATCAATGACATTAGATCCTTGTTGATGTTCAATTATTTGGAGAATTTCTTCCGCAAACTCTCTTGAAATTTCGCTCAAAAAATCACCTCAAATAGAACGTAATCGTCCCCCATCAACAGCCAAACTAACGCCGCGGATACCACCGCTGCTCGGCAAGCATAAGAATGCGATTGCCATACCAGTTTCATCAGGGTGAATCAATCTTTGAATTGGAACTTGACTCATCCATTGGTGATTGATTTCCTCATGAGATTTGCCAGTCTTTTGATGAATCGATTCGGCCAATGATGCCAAACGTTCAGTATCGGTAAATCCTGGAAGAATATTATTGATGGTAATACATGGCGGTAATTCTCGACTCAATGTCTTGGACCATGAAGCCATGGCTCCTCTCAAAGTGTTTGATAATCCGATATTTGGGATTGGTTCCTTTACAGAGGTTGAGATGATGTTAACGATGCGTCCAAAACCGGAAGAAGTCATGCCGGGAAGGCATCGTTGTACAAGCAAATGCGATGCATGCAAGTGTCTTTTAAATGGTGCTTCAAAATCTTGAATTTTGTTATCAATTAACGGCCCACCAGGTGGGCCTGCGCTGTTATTGATCAAGATGTGAAATGACTCTTCCTTCAATCTCTCAGTGATTACTTCATCCAGCAGTTCAAGATTTTCTAGGTCCATGACCATCATCTCATGTCCTTCGCCGGGTAATTCCTCAATCAGGGCTTTTAATTCCTTTTCATTGCGACTGCAAACCACTACTCTGGCTCCACAACGAGCAAGAGCCATGGATGCACTTCGTCCAATCCCCTTTGAAGCGCCACAAACGAGGGCTTTGTATCCTACCAAGATTTCTTCGGAATATGGGAATTTGTCCATTTTGTTACTCTCCTTCTGCATAATGAGCATATGTTTGTTCAGCAAGTTTTTGATACACTACTTGCAGTATTTCTTCAGAGGCATTACGGAATGTAGGATGCTGGCTTTCGCCTTGAGGTCTCCGGATTTCGCCCCATCTCCCCTCATCATAAGCAACAAGGGCTTCTTTCATCAAAACTCCAGCCATTACCAATGTTTCATAACACAATTTTTCGTATGTCATACCTCTTTTGACAGGTATTTCTCGACGCATGAGCAAGTCTCCTGTATCGATTCCATTATCGCAGAAGTGTGTAGATGAACCAATTGGAATGTCGTGGTAAACCGACCAGGCTGGAGAAGCAGAGCCACGACAATCTGGCAGCAAGCCTGGATGTGAGTTGATGACACCATCTTTAGGATAATCCAATATTTCTCCTCTGATGATTCGAGTACCTCCAAAAACAATGAGATCAAGTTTGAAATCTTCAATCAAAGGCATCACAAATTCAGAATTGTGAATTGGCACCTCTTCATGTATGATGTCAAGATGTTCTATCTGTTCTTTCACCGTAGGTGCGATATCATGACCCTCAATCCGTTTGAGAAATTTTTCTCTTTCTTCATCAGCAATATCCGATACTTCACTAATGATGATATGGGGTATGAATCCTTTGGAGAGAATTTGACGTAACATCTCTCTTCCATAGGGATGTTCTTTGAGCAAAAGATAGGCAAATGTTGGCTTCGCCATGGTTGACCCGAGGGGTTAGAGATACCCGTTATTTTCGGTCAGGGAGTGCATCTTCTTCGGTCTCTTGGGAACAAAACAGTCTCTCTTACATTTCTACTTCCAGTAAGCACCATTGTGAGTCGGGCAACGCCTAGTCCCCATCCAGCATGGGGAGGCGCACCAAATCTGAAACCATCAATGTAAAACTGGAACTCACTTGGTTCAAGTCCCATGTTCTCCAAATTGGATTGCAGGATTTCTGTTCGATGTTCTCTCTGTCCGCCGCTTGTCATTTCATCACGGCCATAATTCAAATCAAATCCTCTCGATAGTTGGCCTCCAGATGTCGATTTTTCACTATCATCATGATATATGTAGAAGGGTTTCATTTCCATTGGCCATCGGGGAATGAAATGAAATCCATTGTGTTTTTCTGCAATGATATCTGCATGATGTGCTTCTATGTCATCACCCCATTCTATTTCTTGCCCACTTTGTTGAATCAGGGCAATCGCATCACAATAAGATACACGCGGGAATGGTATAGTAGGTGGAACGATTTCAATCGGTTCCAGATCTTGTGTTGACCTAAAATCATTGATATCATCGATAAAATGTTGATCATTTGCAGTCACTTGGGACCAAATGTGATGAATCATACGTTCTTGAACGCCCATGACATCTTCGTCAGTAGCCCATGCCATTTCGATATCAAATGAAACAAATTCGTTTAGATGACGGTATGTGTCATGCTTTTCTGCTCGAAACGCAGGGCCAATTTCGAATACTCTTTCAAGGCCCCCTAAGACCGCTAATTGCTTGTACAGTTGTGGACTCTGAGAGAGATAAGCATCTCGGTCGAAATATTTCATCGGAAATAAATTGGTCCCGCCCTCAGCAGCNGCTGCAATGATTTTTGGACTATTCATTTCCTTGAAACCTTCTTTGATGAGGTGCTCTCTCCCATATTGTAATATTTTTGAGCGTAGGTTGAAAATAGCATTCACGTGTTTTCTTCTCAGATCCAAGAATCGATTATCGAGGCGAGTATCCAACTCTACGTGCACGTTATCGGTTACTCCTAGGGGCAAAGGTGTCTCTGCTCGGGCTAAAACTGAAACATTATTCGCAACTACCTCGTATTCTGGAGGAGGAGTCGGTTCGCCTTCCTTGACTTTAGGCGGTCGTTTTTGGGCCACGACTCCTTGAACTTGGATGGTGGATTCTCGGCTNAAGTTTTGTATTTCAGAAAGAATTGATTNTTCAACATTCCCGTCTTTGAGGAAAATTTGACATTTCCCGGTTCCATCTCTTAGGTCGACGAAGCAAATTTTCCCTTTTCCCCTATTTGCTTCCATGAATCCACATACTGTAACTTCGGCATCAATTAAAGATGCGCCGTTTGTTTGGATTTCGTTTAACGCATGCGTGCGATAAGCAGTTGACAAGGGCACAGGTTCGGCCATAGTTANGGGGAATGGAGGATGAACATGAACTCATCGCAAGGAATGGATTGATATTGTTTGAACCATCCGTCGTGTCATGGTCGGAAACCTATTTTCAAGCGAATCTGTCAGTAGTGGACACCCAGATAAACTATGTGATGCCATTTCTGATGCCATTGTTGACGCCTGTCTTTCAGTCGACCCTCATGCGAGAGTCGCTGTCGAAACCTGTGTCAAGGGTAAGTCAGATCGAAGTTTAATCGTACTAGCAGGTGAAGTAACAGTGAAAGGAGACACTCCTGATTATGAGCAAATTGCAAGGAAAGCTGCGGCATCAATTGGATATGATTCACATATCATAGGTATGGACGCAACAAGCCAAGAGTTGTGTGATGTTCAAGTTCACATTACGACTCAATCACAATANATCGCTCAAGGTGTTGATCAAAACGATCTTTCTCAAGGTGCAGGCGACCAAGGTCTTATGTTTGGTTATGCTTGTATGGAAACNGAAGGTTTGGAAGGTCTCAGTGATACCTATTTTCCTCTCGCTGCCGCACTTTCCCAAAAATTAACTCGTCGCCTCACTGAAGTAAGAGAAAAGGGAATTCTTTCGTGGGCCAGACCAGATGCAAAGAGTCAGGTAACCATTGAATATGATGATGATGGAGAGGTGTCTCATGTCCATACTGTTGTCATCGCCATACAACATGATGACAAACTGAAAGAACAGTTTGATGGTGATGAAGATAAAGAGCAGGCATACATCCGTGACGAAATCGAGAAGCATGTTGTGAAACACGTCATTCCAGGTTCCATTTTGCCAGAAGATTATCGTTTGGTCGTCAACGGCACAGGTCGCTTTGCAGACCCAGGTGGTCCTTACGCTGATGCNGGGTTAACTGGTAGGAAAATCATTGTTGATACTTATGGTGGAATGGGTAGACATGGAGGTGGAGCATTTTCCGGAAAAGACCCCTCTAAGGTCGATCGCTCAGCAGCTTACGCAAGTCGCTGGGCTGCCAAACACGTTGTTGCAGCGGGNCTCGCATCCCGATGTGAAATTCAACTTGCTTACGTTATTGGGATTGCAGAACCCGTTAGNGTAAGAGTTGAGACCTTTGGTACTGGCCAAGTTGGCGATATTGAGTTAACCAATCGTGTAAAGAAAGCATTTGACTTCAGGCCTAGAGCGATTATTCGAGATATGGATTTACTTCGACCTATCTACAGTTCAACAGCCGCTGGTGGACACTTTGGACGACATCCAGGAGATACGGGCACATTTCCTTGGGAGAAAATCGATGCTTCTAGGATTGAAGTCNTAAAACAATCATGAATCGTCCAATTTGCCGATTGGCTGAAATGTATTGTGGGTTTGGGAAGTGTATGTCGAGGACAAGTGTCACTTACTTCCTGACATTGTTATTACTGACATCTTTGTTTACTCCAAGCGTTAAGGCACACGAGGATATTGTGTTATCAGCAGATACTCTTCACATNGCATTACAACCAGGCTCAGTTGAAAACCTTACACTGGTAATCGAAAATGAAGGTTCTTCTATCGTATCATATGACATTGAAGCAGAAACAAATTCAATGTATTGGAATGCAACACCAACAGAATCTACCGTTGAAGANGTTTATCCGCAACTTGGGGAACGAAATACAACGATTGTGATTTCTCTTTCCATTGAAGCAGAACCCTCTGATAGCACCATTCTCAACATCACGGTAACAGAACCCGACGAAGGTATCTCTTCGTATCTTTTNGTCGTTCTAACCGTGCTGCCAATGTATCTGCCAAGCATAAATACCTCTACTCTAGGACAAGATGGTTTGGTTACGCTCGATCCTGGCCAGTCTCTTGATTTGTCTGTTCAAATCAGTAATCATGGAAATGTGCAAGATACTTTCCTACTTTCGGTGGATAGCGAACCTGATTTAGCGGAATTCTGGGCTAATTGGACTCCTGAGGAGGCGAACAACTCACAAGATAACTCATCGGGAAATAATTCGAACGGAAACGGTAGCGAAGGCAACAACTCAGAGGAGACAAATCAAACAACATCATCAATTTCTTCTATCCTAATGTTTGGAAATTCATANACACAATCAAACGCCCTTGATGCATTGATTGAGGATATGATCAATGCATCTGGAGGAAACACCAGCGTAGATGCATTGACTGGTGGCGGTTTGACNCTGCCTCAACATTACGCAAATGTGAATACAAGCGGTGATCAGTGGAATACCACGCTCTCAAACACTGCATGGGATTATGTTGTTTTGCAAGATCAGAGTCAGATACCATCACTTCCACGAAATAATTCANATTGGAATGATTCAAAAGATGCTGCAATTTCTCTTGCAGAAAGAATTGATTCTGAAGGTTCGGAANTCGTTCTATTCATGACTTGGGGTCGAAGAGCNGTAGATATCCAAAATCCNTTGAGAAATCCAAATTATACTGTCATGCAAGATAATCTTGAATCNGGNTATCTCGATTTTCAAGCNAACATGACTGCGAANACAAATGCAACTGTATGGATNGCACCAGTTGGTCTGGCATGGAAAGCTATTCATGATGATATTGTTGCTGCAAACGGGGTCCCAACAGCACCTGGAAATATNTTTTATGACCTTTACACGAATGATGGTTCACACCCATCATTATCGGGGAGTTATCTCTCAGCATGNGTGATGTATGCGACACTTACGGGTCTCTCACCGGTAGGAGTAAATGATTCTGCAAGCCTAAATTCGACACTCAAACTTCAACTTCAACAATACGCATCTGATACCGTGTTTAACAACACCTCATCCCTTGATTACCCATGGCAATCCTCTAGTAATCAATCTGGAAATGGCAGTATGGCTTCTTCTGCACCAAAGAATGCAGCCATTCCCTCAACCTGGGAAGTTCGCTGGCTTGATGACGTAATCGAAAATATATCTTCTTCTGGAACTCAAACGACGACTCTTCGAATAACAGTACCCTCCAATGAAGGACCTGGATTCACAGGAATTCGGTTGTATGCAGCCTCAGTTTTTGGAAACCTTACGGTTTACTCAACGATGGTAGTCAATATCACGGTTAATCACGATTTAGCTATCGATGTTGGGGAGCCGATGTTTGTATGGCTNCCCGGCATTGAGCAGGATATNGATCTCANTCTTACCAATACTGGTAATGGTGATGCTGTTTATGACTGGACTTTACAAACGATTTCNGGTCTGTGCCAGTCCTCACTTTCAGAAACGCAAAGCGCGATAATTATGGGACAAGAAATTGATCTGAGTGTCGCTCTTTTCCCCCTTCCCTCATCTGCAGTTGGAGAAGTTTGCACATTCAACATCAATGGTGTGGAGCAATCTGACCCCCGGTTTAATTTTGATTTTGAATTTTCAATCGTTGTTGAACAGTCCTTCAATTTGTCTTTGAGCCATGGTCAAGATATCATTCTCGTTCCCGGTGAGAGTACTACTGTTCCCTTTTTGGTAACCAATCAAGGGTCAGAATCAGCAGATGTTTTGCTCAATTTTGATGGTAATGTTTCCGCATTTGTTGTAAATCTACCTCCTGTTGCATCTCTTTCTCGAGGGCAGGGGTCCTATGTGGATGTGGTAATCACAGCACAATCAGGAGTTGTCGGTAATTTCTCCCTTCCATTCTCACTCACCAGTAATCATACCCAAGCAGAATCGGTGACCTCTCATCTTAATGTCACGGTTGAAGGGGCTCCCGAATTTGCTATCAGCGGTCCCCAAAACAATCGCGTTATTATTCCCGCAGGGGAAACGAGAANCTCAAATGTAAGTATTCACAACGTAGGTACAGAATCACTCGATTTGGAACTAAGTATACAATCCCTCCCGATGGGTATTACCGCACAAGTCGAAAATCAAACCATTACCAACCTTATGCCGATGTCATCAATTGAGGTAGTACTAACGTTCTCAGCAGATGCTTCGATTATTCCTTCCACCTTTGTGATCGAATGTTTAGTTTCAAACATTAAGGACAATACACAATTTGAAATTCTTGAACTCGATTTACAAATTTCCAAAAGAACTGCAGCAGATTTATCATCGAGCACGAACAGAATTACCNCCTCTCCTCTTCAAACCACATCCACTGTGCTAACTCTCATCAATATGGGTACTTCAAANGAAACCTTTTCATTAAATTTTGACTATTCAAATACTACGAATTATTTCCAAATTGAGGCGAATGTGAATGTAATGCAACTCGGTCCAGGAGAATCAAAGGACATTATATTGAGTTTCAGAGAAATCGCTTCGGGTGGCTCACAAGCAGGCGAATCATTACCCATTCAAGTTATGCTGGGTTCAACAGGAGANGTTATTGATAGTCTTGAACTGATACTCGTGCCGCAAAAAGTAGGCATCCAGATGCAAGTACTCCCAATCGTGGATGAAGTAAAACCAGGAGGGGAAATACGTGGTACAATCGTTATCTCGAATTCTGGNAATGCAATCGATAACATCACAGTGATTTCACTGAATTCCAAATGTGATGTTGTGTTTACTGACAGCCTTGCACCGAGCAGTTCCTCCTCTCCATACACATGGACATGCACAACCCCGTCTTCTCAGGAAGCAGGNCTGTATCAAGTTCAATTCAGAGCCACAAGTTCAGCCGATGCTTCCTATACAATCGAANAGGGGATGGCTTACGAGGTTCTCGAAAATTGGTCCAGTGATGGTGCCCTCACNGTACAATTCAATCCCGCCTCTACAGAAATATCTCATCAAGGGGATGTGACCTCTCAGGTTGTGGTTTGTAATCAAGCGAATACAAATACGAACGGGATGGTTGAATTAGAAGGTGTGAATTCTGCTAAATTGAGTCANGTGTGGAGAGAAAGCGGAAGTGATTCTCTTAGTCAGAATTTCACNCTTGAANCCTCGGAATGCGCTGANTTTTCNCTGATTCTTATCGCAACAGGTAATCAAGGATTTACGGCAGTTCTTACCGTTAAAGCGACAGCAACATTTGGCAGTCTTACGACAAGTGAGAAGTCTTCAACTCAAGAAATCANTGTTGAAGGGATTACTCCAAAACCGGAAGGTTTGACCTTACCACTTGGTTTTGAAATCGATAACCAGCAAGGTATTACTTTCATTTCAAGCGGATGGATTCTATCNCTCCTTCTGATCATGTTCATCAGAATGCGTAGGAAAAAGCCAATNGAAGAAGATGTATTTCTGCCACCTTCTCTTGAAAGCCTACCTCCTATGCCAACACCAGTTGTTGAGGATTCAACTCCGTCTATGGCACCGGCCATTTTGGCCGATAACGAAGTGAGGATGATTGATGGAAGAAAAGTAAACTGCCCATCGTGTCAAGAAACCNTNGGCGTTCCAAGGGGNGCAAAACCTCCGTTCAGATTCACCTGTCCAAGTTGTGAAATTAAAATCAGNGTTGTTGAGTAATTTTCTTGGCTACGAGTAAAAATGCGGTATGTCCAAACAAACCTTTGGAAGGCCTCATACCTCCCTTTGAAGTTCTGNTCCATGGACGCTCAATGATTTCAACACAATGTTCAATCTCTAAGCCAGCGCTTTCACAATCAAGCCAACANCGCTCAACTTGAATTGAATTTGGAGCATAGCATGCAAGCCTTGCACCGATACGTAATTTTTCAGAACAAGCATGAATNGCTTCACTATGGTCTGGCATGTCTAGAATACAGGCGTCTAGCAGAGGGGATATCGTCACTTTTCACAACTTCTTGAACAAGTCCAGAGTGATGTTTATGATTCGGAAATTCTNGAAAACATTCCTTTGCTGAGGTTAGGTTTTCCAAACCGATATCGGCATGATCGTCTCTCACTTCTACAGTGATAAGAGTTCCATCTGAACCTAATACCTGAGCCAAATGAAGAGCCAGACCTGCAGAACCTAATCCAGCGTCAAGAACGACATCATTGGAACCAATTCCCATGTTTGAGATAAGCCATCCCGCATCTTTTGCGCTAATTGTTTGTGCTCTTCTTTTCATACAAGATATAAATTCAGGCAATCTCATTGGGATTCTTTGGAGTGTTTTTTGTCCAATTTCTATGTTATCTCCAATTTTTAAATCGCTGAGTAAATTATTTGGATTAAAGACNCCCANTCCCTTGACTTTCAACGTTTCATTTACCAAATGAACAAGGTACACTTTCCCTCCTTCCTCTCGAATCAGAANNGGTGATTTCTCGCCCATAAGTTGGCCATGAGTTGTGAAGTCTAAATGTTATGCAAAGCGCCAAGTTCAGCANCTAAGACGCAAATGAGNTTCTAACAAGGAAGCGACTAGTTGATATACCTTACAAATACTCAGAAACACATGAAAGCCTCAGTGAGAACGNTATCGATAATACTAGTGTCGATTTTTGTTGNAAGTATCCTTTCGGGATATGTCTCTCATTCAATGAGTCCNCCAGTTGAAGAATTAGAAAGTGAACCTGTTGTTAAANTAAATTCGCAAGCAACTAGNCCGGGACANGTTGTTTTTGGCCAATANATTTCATCNGACAATTGCGGCCACTGTTCCAAAACGGGCGGTGGTTCTGATGCACATCATTCCATTAAGNTAAACCATCCAGATGAATATGTGTATGTCACTTACATGTCGGCNAGTTNNNNTGATACNGACACCGCAAGAGCCGGNAAGGTAGGNCCTTACAACTGGGNTTGGAGTACTNNNGGNGCACCAGATGCTTATTTCGGNGATCGTACTGACAAAAACCAAGGAGGTGCAAACAATCAGTACACCACTTANGATNNANTATACTCAAGCGGNGGNGGCATGCATTCCACAGTCAATGATTACGGAATGAGTGCTGGAATTTACCAGAATGGAAATACATATGATGTCTCAATTTCTTATGCTTATACAGGTACAGGTACACCTGCTAGTAATATGAAACTCTACGCCGCACTTGTCGATAAGGATTGTACTGGATATTCTTACAGTTCCGGTATACCTCATGGTTACAATTGTTGGATGGCTTGGCTTACAGCAGGAAATACCTACAAATCCAAGAATGCAGGCACAGGAACCGCTTTCCACAGTGTCACACTATCCAGTACCGAAGAAAGCCAATCATGGTCAGGAATTCCTACTTCAGTGGTCCCAGGAGGTTTGGATAAGGCCGTTGTTGTGGCCGTACTCATGAGTGGTAACACCGTATCAGTTGGAGGGCAAAGCGCTCACGTATACCACGCAACCGATTCAACGATGTTACCGCTAGTCGATGTTGGTATTGAAACAGTAGAACTCAACAATCCTATTTCAACCAACTCGGGGTATGTGCCTGGGGATACAATCGATGTGGTAGCAACAATTCGTAATAATGGAGTTGAGGCTTATTCCGATGGTGGTGAAATTGAATTTTATTATGTCGATGGAAGTAATGAAGTCAAATTTGGAGATACGGTTTTGCTAAACAATCTTCCAGCCACAGGTTCTACGCAAGTAGTCTCAGCAACTTTGGATACCAGTAATTTGCCGCCTACCTCTTGGACAAATACTCTTAGAGTCAAAATTTCTGACTTAACAGCCGATAAGATTTCATCAAATAACATCGACTCAAAATACATTTTCGTAGACCTTCCTCCACAATCAAGAACACCTCAGGTTCAAAGTAATCCAAGTATTGAAAGAGGCGATTACTTCTATGTTGCTGCTACCTCTCAAATCACGGATGGTATTGATACTAATTTGTCAACCATCAATTTCAATATAGAAGTTTCAGCCGCGGGTGCAGATGCATGGGATTCCTCTATTGTATCGGGTGGAGAGAGCATAATGTACCCTGATACGATTAACGAGTACAGAGAATTTGTTGTTGAACCAACCATGGACATGGCCAGTGGTTCTTATGATATCAGATCTCAAGCCTTTGATTCAAGAGGCCAAACAAGCGATTGGGTAATGAATACGGATGCCTTTTCTCTGATGAATTCACTTCCCCAAATCTCTCAAGATCCAATTACTGTGAAGGTGGACTCCAATGAGAGAGTTTCCATGAAAAATCATATCACAGATGCAGAATCTCCTGGAGATATTTCTGGACTGGAAATCACAAGTACACACGCAGCCTTCGTAGCATGGCATGCTGATGCTGAAGAAATTGAAGTTCATTTTGATGAAATTCAATACATTGGCGCTGAACCTACAACCACACCAGTGGAAATTTCTGTATTCGATGGAACAGATACATCGTACAATTCTTTGATATTCAATGTCATTGAGAATGGACAACCACGATGGGAAACTATCAACAGACAGTATGTTGAAGAAGGAAATAGTGGATTTATCGAACTTGAAAATCATGTTACAGACACCTTTGAAGATGGGTCGCCTGCACCGGCATCATTACTCATGTTTGAGTTGATGGAAATCACGCCAAGTGGTATATTTACGGCAAGTATCGATGAAACAACGCTTTTGTTTGAAACCATAGATGATGATGTCAATGGCATGGTTACTGTGACCGTACGCTGTTCTGATGGAGTTCAGTTTTCTGACCAAGAAATATCCATCGAAGTATCACCAATCAACGATGCACCTCGAATTGATTTGTCTGATCTTGAAAATCTTGAATTACAGGCTGGCGTAGAAGAAGTGATTCACTTTGAAAGCAGAATCTCTGATGTCGATGGTGATGTTTCTGAGTCATTCGTCAGAGTAACTGCTGACGACGATCAATATGTTATTTACAGTATGTTGGACAATACTCTTACGCTCAAGTGGGATGATGATGGCCAAAAAACAGTCACAATGACTATCGAAGATCGATATGATGTCAATACCTACGAATTCGTGGTCAATGTAGTTGATCACAAGGAACTTACCGCATCAGAAACCAACGATGCCATGGTTCAAGTTATTGTCGGTGACGTGATGGTTGGAGATGAATTTGAGGCTTCTGTGAACATCATCGATGATTCCCCAACCATACTATCCATGACAACCACGTGGCAACTTTGTAATTCAGAGTCTGGTATATGTCGGCTATTTGTGAACTATGAACATGATATCACTATGAAACAAGATGGTTGGACAATTCAGCCCTTCGTGAGTGATGAAATTATGGATATGGGATTAGATTCCTCATCAACCCTTATCGAGATGGCTGATGAAGTTAAACTTTCAATGATTGTTACCAACGATGCCAATGGTTGGGAGTGGAAATGGGATGATGGCCTTTCTTGGATTTTCACCGAAGAGCGAATTGATTATTCCTCGATGAGTGATACAGATTTCGAGAATGAGATTTCTCAATTGGAAGCACAAATTGCAAATTTGCAATCTCAAATAGATGCTTTGGAGACCTCAGGTGAAGATACGTCAATTTTCAGTAAAGAGATTGAATCCGCACAATCAGAACTTGACAGAGCTTGTGCCGTACGCTCTTGTGATAATATTAATGACGCAGTTTCTGGCGCTGAATCTGATTCGTCCTCAAATTTGATGATGATTCTGGCTATTATTTCGATCGTAGTCATCCTAGGATTGTTAGTCGGACTTTTCGTAACCAGAAGTGGTTCAGACCAGATGGTTGGCGGAGAGGTAGATTGGTCTCATGCTGTGCCAAGTATGGACGTTCAAGCCAACTCAATGTATGGCGGAACTGATGCTCTGTTCCAACAGTCTTATGCACCAATCACTCCCACTCATCAGCAACAACCGATTGTGCCACAACAAGCCTATTCTCAGCAAATGTATGCACAACCAACCCAAGTGAGTGCTCCAGCGCCTGTCGCAAATACCATGTCTCCTCCAGTTCCTGCTTCGGGTTTACCTCCCGGTTGGACCATGGAGCAATGGAATCATTATGGTCACGCATACCTTCAACAAATGAACGGCAATCGTTGATGGTAAATTGCAAACGGTAATAGAGGACCCCGAAGGTGGAAGGTAACGTGTCAGACGAGGATACTGTAACTGAACTGTCTTCCGATACGGAGGAAATCCCTCTCGAAGACGGCGAAGAAGAAATGGCAACTGTTTGGCACTTAGATGCCTCAGCCTCTGACGAAATTATTGATTCTCCTGTGGATGAATGGATTGAATCAGTTGGTTTTGATACCACTGAAGATGTCCCAATACCAGAAAGGCTTGTCGACCAAGTTATCGGTCAGAATGCAGCTTCCTCTGTGATCAGAAAAGCGGCTGAACAGCGACGTCACATGATGATGATTGGAGATCCCGGAACAGGCAAATCAATGCTCGCACGTTCTATGACTGAATTACTTCCCAAAGACACACTTGTCGATGTCTTGTGTTATCCTAACGAAGAAGACGAAAATGAGCCTCGAATCAGGACTGTACCAGCCGGCCGAGGAGACCGAATCGTCAAAGCCCAAAAAGAAGCAATTAGGGTTCAGAAGGAAAAAAGCCAGAAAATGTTGCTTGTTGGTTTCGTTGCCATCGCTTTCTTGTTAGCAATTGCTGCACTCAGTTCAGGCGATATTCTCACCCTACTCTTCGGGATGTTGTTGTTGATGTTTGGATACATGTTCCTGCGTTCACGAATGGGTGGTGCGGATGAAGCGAGAATTCCAAAGGTTTTGGTCAAACACGATACCGAAGAATTACCTCCCTTTGTCGATGCTACAGCTACTCTGTCTGGTGCTTTATTGGGTGATGTTCGTCACGACCCATTTCAAAGTGGTGGAATGGAGACCCCCGCTCACGACCGAGTAGAACCAGGTGCTATTCATCGAGCACACGGAGGTGTCTTGTTTATTGATGAGATTAATCTTCTGAGATTAGAAGAGCAGCAGGCTCTACTCACAGCCATGCAAGAGAGGCATTTCCCGATTTCAGGACGCTCTGAAAGAAGCAGTGGTGCACTTACTAAATCTGAACCCGTTCCATGTGATTTCATCCTGATTGCTGCCGGTAATCTCGATGCCATTCAGGGTATGCACCCTGCGCTGAGAAGTCGTATCCGTGGTTATGGATACGAAGTCTACGTGAATTCTTACATGCCTGATACCGCTTCAAACAGGCGCCGACTCATTCGCTTCATTGCTCAAGAGGTCCAGAGAGACCAAGGAACTAATCGACAAATTCCTCATTTTGACCGCTCAGCCGTAGCTTTGATTTTGAGAGAAGCCCAAAGAAGGTCAGGTCGTCGTGGAAAATTAAGCCTGAGGTTGAGAGAGTTGGGTGGTTTGGTTAGGATTGCAGGCGATATGGCATGCGAAGATAACGCCGAATTGACAACCTCAAAACATGTTCTCCAAGCACGTTCGATAGCCAAGCCACTTGAACAGCAAGTCGCAGACCGAATGATCGAGAAACGTCAGGAGTATTCTCTCGTCGTGAACTCAGGTCAGCGCTGTGGTCGTGTAAATGGACTTGCAGTTCTAGGTGCAGATTCGGGTCTCTCAGACTTTAGTGGTATTATGTTGCCAGTGGAAGCTTTAGTGACTCCATCTCTTGCAAGTGGTGGAAAAGTTTACGCTACGGGTGGTTTGTCAGACTTGGCAAAAGAAAGCGTTACCAATGTAAGCGCAGTGATTAAGAAATTAACCGGTAAAGACGTGGGTGATTATGATATTCACATACAATTTGTTAACACACATGGTGTCGATGGAGATTCAGCCTCGATCACGATTGCCACTGCTGTGATTTCCGCCATTGAAGATATTCCAATACGTCAAGATTTGGCGATGACCGGCAGCCTATCTGTACGGGGAGAAGTACTTCCTATTGGTGGAGTAACGGCTAAAATAGAAGCAGCAGCCAGCCTTGGCATCAAGAAAGTAGTGATACCTCGAGCCAATGGACCGGATGTTCTTCTTGACAAACAATGGGAAGATAAGATTGAAGTGATCCTTGTGGATACACTTGACGAAGTTATGGAACATGCTATGGTTCGAAGCGATGAGAAGAAGAGTCTCGTTCAACGCCTGAGTGAAGTTATTGACCGTCTTGCTCCCGACGTTACACCATCGAGTCGAACAACTTGATGCTACGTCGAGAGGATAAAAATGACGAATCAGCAAGTTGGAAACCCATTAGTGGTGCTTTTTCTTGTTGTTATGGTTGATATGATTGGTTTTGGAATCATCATCCCGTTTCTCACATTTTTCATCGATGACTTAGCATCTGCAGAAGGCATCCTCGAAATTGGTTTTTGGGTAGCCATCATGATGGCAGGCTATTCCTTGGCTCAATTTTTGTTTTCTCCCTTTTGGGGAATGCTGTCAGACCGGGTGGGACGCAGACCGGTCATTATGATGGGTTTGGTTGGAAATACAGTATTCTTCACGGTTTTTGGTCTTTCATCATCACTCTTGATGGCTTTCATTGCACGATTTTTGGCTGGTGCTGCAAATGCGAATATCGCTGTCGCAAAAGCATATATTGGAGATATTTCAGATTCATCAAATCTTGCTAAGCGAATGGGTTTGATCGGTGCAGCGTTTGGTCTGGGATTTACCATTGGTCCATTCATCGGTGGCGAGTTATCATCCCCTGCGGAGAAATGGTCTTTTTTTCAAGGAACAGTCTTTGATACGTTCCCATATCTTTTGCCGTGTGTTGCCGCATCATTGTTATCGTTAGTCTCTTTATTCCTCGCATTTAGTCGCCTTCCTGAGTCACTGGAAAAGCAATCCAGAATATCAATAGAACATTCAGGCGGTGTGATGCTCAAAGAAATGTTTCATGACTGTATCAAAGTTTTACGATTACCTACTATCGGTACGATGATTTTGGTAGGTTTGTTATTCACCTATGGTTTTACAATCATGCATGCAGTATTCATTCTATTTACTGAAATGGCACCACTAGAGGGTGGACTTGGATTTTCTGAAGCTGAAAATGGGCGTATTTTTGCTGTTATAGGATTAGGAGGAATCGTGGTTCAAGGCGGTCTGATTGGTCCAATGACCAGAAAATTTGGTTCACCTCGCTTGCTTGGTGCTGGAATATTAATTACTGGTCTTGGTTTAACTCTCATCCCCTATGTTCCTTCTCAATCGCCGTGGCTTCCAATGATTCTAGTCGTGATTCTGATCGCACTTGGTAATGGTCTTTTCCAACCTTCTTATTCCTCGATGTTAGCCGGATTAGCAAGATCTCAAAATCATGATTTAGGGTTAGTTATGGGTGCGCAGGAATCTCTTGGTGCCTTTGCTAGAATCCTTGGCCCTCTTACTGGAGGTCTGGTTTGGGACGCTACTTTTCGTAGTGAAGGATTGTTTTCAAAATCAACGGTATTTCATTTATGTGGCCTGATGATGATCATTGCATTCTCCCTTTATTCGCTGGTAAACACCAAGAAGGATTTGGAATCTGAATAGGCGGTATCATTTTTAACAATTTGGTGTTAAGGTTAATGATGGCCGAAGAAGAAGACGATTTGGTTTCACTCATGACATATGGTGCATGGAATGCCAATACCTTCTCGAGAAGACTTTCGATTTTGGCGAATGGTTTCCTTCTAGCAGCTCTTTTGATTGTAGCGATGATCCAGTTGGAATCGGTATTAAAACCGTTTTTTATCGCACTAGGCATTTATTTTATTCTTAAACCTGGAGCAGATATTCTTTCTTCTGGAAAATTCCCAGTTTTTCTTTCCTATATCACGATGTTATTATTATTCACACTTGTCATAACTTCTACCTTTTTCTTCGCTTGGTTGCAAACGAATGCCCTCATTGATGATGAAGTAAAAATGGAAAATTATAATCAACAACTCAATGAAAGGTGGATGGATTTGAAAGAATGGCCTGTGCTCGAATCTCTTTTTGATTCAGGTATGAATAATACTACTACTTCGGATACCTCGAATTCCTCATTAAGTCAAGATTTATCCTCATTGGGCTTACTGCAAGAAGGAGAAGCCGTCACCGACCTTGCAGTTGGATTGCTTAGTGGTGTAGGTGCTATGTTCGCAACTTCATTGACAGTATTTTTCTTTCTTGTATTTATCATTCTAGAAGCAAGTTTTCTTCGTGGAAGAATAGAGAGGGCTTGGCCAGGTCAGGCTTTTGATACCATCAATGTCGTCGGTGCTCAAATAGAAGAGAGTGTGAATACCTATATTGTCGTGAAAACGGGATGTGGTATTGGTACTGCATTCATTGCTGGATCAATTATGTGGGCCTTTGGGATTGATTTGTGGTTTGTTTGGGCCATCCTCACATTTTTATTGAATTATGTACCCTACATTGGTTCTCTTATCGCAACTATTCCACCAATCCTCTTTGGTTTTGTTACTCTAGGAACCATGCCGTTAATTGTTATGACCGTTTTGTTGTTGGTAAACCAACAAGTTTGGGGAAATGTCATTGAAACAAAATGGGCTGGTAGGGCACTGGATTTGTCTCCAGTGTTGTTGTTGATTGTGACTGCATTTAGTTTCTGGCTATGGGGAATTGTTGGAATGATTCTATCAGTCCCATTTATTGTGATTATCAAAATCGTATTAGAAAACATAGAAGCAACTCGCCCAATTGCGATACTACTCTCAGAAAGGGCCCCCACACTGGAAGAAGCATGGGAAGAGGCTCTCAAGGATGGAAGACTTACCCTAGGAGAAAACCACAAGTTGAGAGAGTTACAAAAACTCTTGGATGTCTCTGATGATCAAGTTGTATTCATTGCTGGTCGAACGGCTGTGAACCTTATGATCAAACGTCGCAGAGCCTCACCCCTAGAGATTGGTCTTGCTGTTGATATTTGCTTGGATGCTGAATTGAGAGCAGAGTTGGCTAGAGTACTATCTCCAGGAAGAATCAGTGATGAATCAAGGAAATTACTGAAGCAGTTGGCTGAACAACTCGATGAAGAAGAATGATTAAATCTCGGTGAGCATTTTCTCTAACTCAGTGTTTATCATCAGAATTAAAGTTCCAAATTCTGGAGGAATGTTAGGATCTTCGTAAAGTTCTTCCAATTTATTCTGTGTCATAGCAATTCTCACATCAAGATCTCTTGATTTGTTGAGGAGCCATTGTTCAGTGGCTTCTTTTGACGCTCTACGAATATTCTTTGGGACTTTTGGATCGTCAATTTGTCCGATGACGGATGCAATCTGCGTTAGTTTTGTTTCGAAATCGCTCACTGTTACCACTCCTAAACATGTGCCCAAACCTCTCCAGTAAGGCTGGATTTAATATGATTGTTGCCATCCACCTAATCATGGATGGGATGGATTACATTTCCACCTCTCGTGTTTTTTGCCTACTTATTGGCCTTTTTTGGGCTGCATATCTCGATTTAAAGTTCAGGCGTGTTCCTAATGCTTTTTGGGTCACTTGGGCGAGTCCAGCAATTTTTTTATGGACCCTTGAATTGCTTGTTTTAGAAACTCCTTGGTATATTTTTGCAACTGCGGCAGGTGTTGTCGCTTATGCTTCAATGTCAGTATTAGGGACGCCATCATTACAAGATATCATGAAAAAATCCTATGTTGATATCGTTGTAACAATTTGGTATTTTTTCGCATTATGTGGTATTCTCGTTGGTCTCTATCATCATGGTGATGTGAATTTCTTAGATCTCGTGAATGGAAATGCTGAAAAAACGGCATCAATTTGGTGGTCAACGATACTCGTTGCAGTTCCGATTTTAATTTTTGATTTAGCATGGCGTCTACGATTGATTCATGGAGGTGCAGATGCAAAAGCACTCATGTGGATTACGATTCTTATCCCAACTTGGACTGTAGTGAATGTCTTGTATCCTGAGAACATGGATGATGCTATCATCGTTTTGCCTCCCTCAGTTTCCTTACTGATCTGGGGTGGTTTCATATTCTTGTTTCTGCCATTTGTGATGGTCATCAAAAACCTTTCATCACACGGGATGGGTCCTCTCCGATTGATATGGCATGCAGAAAGAATGCATCTTTCTGAAGTAAAACAAAAGCACGTCTGGTTGCTTTCAGAAATGATGGCAATGCCTTCTGGTGATTATGGGGTGAATCATCGAACAAGAGCTCCAAGACACACTCCTACTCCAGAAGAATTAGATGCTCAAATCGAGTCTCTTGAAGAGGCTGGTATCGATATTGTGTGGGTGACCAGAAAATATCCATTACTAGTGTTTTTGATACCTGCCTTGTTACCTTGGTATTTACTAGGAGGTCCAATGGCGTGGTTTATGCCACTTATTGGTCTCTAAGATCAGGCGCCCTTTCGCTCGACGTTCTTTGGACGGAGGCCTTTGTAACTGCATTTCCTACAAGATGCCGCTCTCCAAGCATTTCTCGCATTGCAACGCATGCAAATCTTGCGTCGCAGCATGCGATTCTCTGCTTCAGGGAATCTCGCCATACCGCCGGCTGACACTGCCCATATTTAATCACAACTACTCGAAAGAGTCTGTTTGAAATCCTATGTCGTTTTGGGATATACGTGCGCCTCGTACGATTACCCGGGATTCATCACGATGCCAATGCGCATCTTGTGATTGGAAAAGAGGAATCATGGCTTATCGATACAGGAACCTCGTGGTATCAGTTATTACAAATCGAGCGAATGAAATCAAAAGTGGAACAAAAAAATACGATAAGCAAAATCTTTCTCTCCAGTCGTCGATTTCCTTACAGTGGCGGTGCTAAATTCATTTCAGAACAATTTGATGATTGTCCTATACTTGTAGGAGATGCTGCCATTCCTGCTCTCTCCCGTGGTGATTTTTTTTCAACTTGGGCAAACCGCTTTGATTCGGACATGCCTGCAATAGATTGTGAGCCTATACTAAATGGTGATCATCAATATATTGATGAAGAATTGATGGTATGTATTCATACTCCTGGCTTTGCTTTGGAAGGTTTTTCTTTTTATTTTGAAAATAAGGGAGTTTGTGTGGCTCCATCGGTTATTCATCGAGCTGATTTACCAATGCGATGGAATTTGCCAGGAGGTCAAATTACTGAACTCCATGACAGTATAGATGAATTGTTGTCTTTTGAATTAGAAACGTTGGTTCCATCAAAAGGTCCTGCGATTAAGGGAAGGGCACACATTGTTGAAGTCTTAAATCGCCATTTGGATTTTCTATCAGAAGTCATAGACAATGAAGGAGAGTTATTGCGTGGTTGGAAGCGTCCAGCTCCGACAGCAATGTATTTCTCCCCCCCGAATCCTTGGCCATTGGATGAAATTGAAGAAAGTCAGCATCAATAATGATTGTCATCTTTCTTTTCCTTTTTCATGGTCCGGTAACAAGATTTACAGATTTTGACTCGCCCTTTACGGACCTCAAAACCACTTTCTCCCCAAACATCAATCGCATCTTCTTGGCTGATTGAACGACCTCCCATGTGTTTGTCTGAAAATCCATCACAAGATTTGATTCCACATTTAATTTCACCAGATTTTTGAACCTTTGCTGCATTCTTCCGTTTTTTCAAATTGGAAGGGATACGCGTTTTTCTCTGGCTTCGCTTTGTCCTATCTTGGACCATGTACTCTCCTCAAGAAGGTACTTCATCAAGATTGGCTTAATTTTGGCTTGCTTCACCGATTTTACGTAGAAGCCCATCAATCATTTTTAGTAATCCTCGAAGGGTGACTTCAGATATGTTTGAAATCGCACACACATCTGCTTGTGTACGGTTGTGTCCTGATTCTTTCGCAGCTTTGTATATCAGTGCAGCAGCAACTCCCATCGGCTTTTTGCCTTGCCATACGTCTGGATGAGGGCGAATTGCACTCCACAAGTGATCAACTTGCATTCTTGTATTTGGTGGAAGCCCTAGTTCGTTGATGAATCTGTCAAAGTACTGACTAGGTTCTGAAATGGTGTGTAAGTTGAATCTCCTGGAAATATGTCGAATCATTCGAGATAATTCTTTTTCGTCAACCATAAAGGCTTCAGAAAATTCAGGAATCTGACGCGGGATATTTTCTTGTCTTGCGACAAGGTAACAGCAAGCTGCTGACACGCCAGCGATGGAACGTCCCGTGACAAAACCCTCATCAGAAAGCCTCCGATATAAACGAGCACATTCTTCTTGCATAGAAACTGGTAGACCAGATTTATCTCTTATCATCTGATTTGCTTTGATGAGGTTTCTTGCTCGGCTCTGTCTAGTCTTAGCACGCTCGTCAATGACTCTTCGTCGACGCCATTCTCTCCTGGCTCGACTCGACATGCCAAACCTTGATGCACCCATTGATGTCAAATCTGAAGGTGCTATCGATGTGTTGAGTCCTTTGTCTGCAAGTCTGAATGTCATGGGAGCTCCGACGCGACTTCTATCTTCTCCAGAGTCATGATTCGTCCATTCAGCACCTGGATCGATCATCGCTTGTTCAGTGACCAGTCCGCAATGGTTGCACGCGACTTCACCTCTAGTTGTATCTTCAGACCAGTCAGTGGCTCCACACTCCTCGCAGGGGCGTGTGTGGCCTATTGTTTTTCTACGGGTTCTGCCGATATTTTCTTTGCGACTTGCGTCACTCTCACCTTTGTACTCCGATTTGCTCATCTTCTCAACCTCCAGTTGTATAGTTGTCCTCCGACCTATATAAACCTCTCGATTTGCTGCTTCAAAAAACGAAAGCAAGCGGAACTATTAGGTGGAATCCTCCTTATTCCAGAAGATTGTAAAGAACTATATCAATAGCCGTTTTTTATCAGTATTCGAAGTCATTACATTCATTTGCTGCTTTCAGCAGCGTCAACTGATTATCATGCCGGCTACAGTGGTTTTGGGAGCACAATGGGGTGACGAAGGAAAAGGGAAGTTAGTTGATCGAATGGCTGAATCGGCGGTTTGGGTAGCACGTTTTCAAGGAGGAAATAATGCTGGCCATACTGTTGTTATTGGTGATCGTGTACTGAAGTTCCACTTGCTACCATCTGGAATTACTCGAGAAGATTGTGGTCTCATACTTGGCGATGGTATGGTGATTGACCCATGGGTTTTGGATAAAGAATTGAATGATTGGGTCGAAAGCGGCGGCGTTGATCCTAGAGGAAAACGACTTTTCATATCGAACAGAGCTCACATTATTCTTCCATTTCATCGATATCTTGATAGTTTAGATAAGAAAATTGGCACCACAGGTCGAGGAATCGGTCCTACATATGCGGATAAAATCAACAGGATTGGTTTACGCTTTGCTGATTTGGTTGAAGTTGATGTTTCTGATATGACAATGAGACAAAATCATGCTCTAGAGGCTGCAGGATGTGAACAACGTATTGATGTGAGTGAACTCAAAGCAGAACTCGAATGGATTCAAACAACGTATGGTCAATGCATCAAAGAAACAGGTCTACTGCTGGATTCTGCAATGAAAATGAACGAGCGCATTGTTCTTGAAGGCGCTCAAGGTTGCTTACTTGACATCGATCAAGGCACCTATCCCTTTGTGACAAGTAGCGTCACAAGCCGAGGTAATGCCAGTCATGGTGCAGGTATTCATCCGGGCCATATCGATCGAGTGGTTGGCATAACCAAGGCCTACATCACAAGAGTCGGAAACGGGGCGATGCCAACTGAATTGAATGATGATTCGGGTTCACATATGGCATCTGTTGGGCATGAATTTGGAACAACAACGGGTCGTCCACGTCGATGTGGTTGGTTTGATGCAGTGGTGATGAGACATGCACAACGTATCAATGGGTTTACCGAAATTGCCTTGACCAAACTCGATGTACTCGGTGGTCTTGATGTGCTCAAAATTTGTGTGGCTTACGAACTTGACGGAAAAGAAATCCATGAAATGCCCCCTCAAGCCTCAGCACTTGCCCGCTGCAAACCAATATACGTAGAAATGCCAGGTTTTCCCGCCCATGCTTTACATGAATGGCTCGACATTGCAAAGAAATGCAATGCAGAGAGTCTTGGATTCTCAGGTCTACCCGCTGCTGCGCAGCATTACATTCAACGCTTGGAAGATCTGATTGGTGCGCCAATAACAAGCGTTGGTGTCGGTCCTGACAGAGATGCGACCATCGACAAGGTCTGATTTTGAGGTGAAGACTCAAAAACAATTGACTCCCGCAGGGAGTTAAGGGCGCTTAGCTCAGTTGGAAGAGCGTCTGGTTTGCAACCAGAAGGCCGGGGGTTCAAATCCCCCAGTGTCCACCATTGTTTACCCACAAGCAAGACTAGGTCTTGTTATTCCATTGTGAACTGGCTCATGAAATCCCAAAGTATGGTGCTTGATGGCGTTCCTGTTGGATTTCCTGACAAATACGGATTATGTCCTGCCACAAACAAACTCATCAAACGAACCTCAGCGCCCGAATCACATTCCGAATATCCGCGAATGTCATAGTCTTCATTGATGGTGATTAATTCTGGTGCAAGGCCATTACATCCATTGAGATCTGCCCAGTAGTCTAGATTTTGCGTTGCACCTTTGTTGAGTCCAGCAATATTTTGAAAATAAAACATCGTTGTACCAGTATTATCGACGTAATTTACTGTTTCATCTAACATCCCGTGTACTTCCATGAAGGGTATGGGTGCAGTGTACGATGAGGGAGCGTCAGTCATGAGGTATCCTGACATGCATCCTGCAGAGGCCAAGATATTTTGTGTTTCCACAGCAAACCGTTGGGTCATCATACAACCGTTTGACCAGCCAGTCATGTAGATCTTTTTTTCATTTACCGGATAGGTATCGACAATGGTTTCTATAATCGTCAATAGAAAACCAACATCATCAAGATCGTTGTCAACTCCGTCGATATTTATGCCCCAAAAATTTTCATAGCCTTGGGGATAAGCAACAATGAATTTTTTCTCAACGGCCAAGTTTGCAAACCCTGACATTTCATGTTGTGACTCGCTCGATCCACCATGGCCGTGCAAGTCCAGAACTAATGATACTGAATCGGTTGCTGAGAGGTTACCCGGTACCAGAAGTGACCAGCATCTTTCAATTTGTTCAAATTCAATGCATTGTGTTGAGAGTGAGGCCGAGACTGAATCTTTAGCCAGTGAATCGTCCTTGGTGTTCTCATCGCTAATCGAAAGACATCCGGACAAGTTAGTGAGCATGATTAGCAACAGCATGAGTGATGCTCGTTGCTTTTTTCTATTCATCACAACACCTCATACCCGTTTATTTCGACAGTTCATTCACTTCAGAAGTCATTTTTGATTTGATATGGCAAAATTGGGTGTGATGAATCTCTGCGTAATATCAACCATGGCTGAAACTGCTGCTAAACCTTGAAAACACGAACCCATGCTCTTCAATTCACGCCATATCATGGTCCTTTAAATTATATTTGGCTCAGAAATAGCCTTGTAATCTTTTGAAAAGGTCAATGGCATTCAAAGTATTTATTTTGACGGTTGTAGAACGTGCATATCTTGTTTAATCAATAATTTGAAGTATCTTCTTAGATTAGCAACCGATATGAATTCAATGCATAAGTCCTATGCACTTATTTTTTTACTCATCATGATGGCTCTTTCAGGATGTTTCGGTGAAGAAAGTTCAAATGTAGAAAAAGTTGAGAAAGATTGTCAAATTATTCCGGAAGGTGAATATCGATCGTATTCTGAAACGGGAATAAGTGGCTCAATATTGGTATTAGAGTCAAAGCAGGTCACTGAGGAATTCAACCAATTTTGGTCCGATTACATGGGTGATTGCATGATTGTAACCCAATCTGCTGGCATGAAAATTGTCAACAATGTCACTTATGGTCCATACACGATGGTTGGTGAAAACGGTCAGCCGTTTACCGATCATAGGGTCATTTCAGGAACATCCTCAAATCCTTCTACTGTTTTCTTTTGGGGGACGGAATCAGGATTTGTTTACTTCAACTCGAATGGAGAGTTAAATGAAAATGGAAGTATATCTTGGACCTCGACCAATCCGTACGGCACGACAGCAAACTATACTTGGGTTCCCTGCAGTCAATGTTTTGTTGAAGAAAGCATTGGTACTTTCGATATGTCCACGCAATTGTATACGGATTTAGATGGCACTTCATCATATAGTGATTTTGATGGCGACGGAATCCCTGACCATTTGGATACTGAAATTAATGTTAATCAATCCAATGCATCAGAGAACTCTGTGATTGAATTGGTTGGAACTACGTGTGAAAATGATACCAATCTCCAAACATTAACTCCTGGAATTTCTCAATTTAATTTGACACAAGAAATTGATGGTGTTATGGAAAACCGAAGTTTTTTTGTTCAAGTGCCTCAGGAATTTAATGCTTCAAAATGTTATCCTGTTCTGTATGTTTTACATGGAAATAATGGAGTGCCTCAAGAATTCTTCAATCTTTTCGGCCCGTTGGTTGGTGAAGGGCATGTCATTAGTGTATATCCTGCTGGGTGGAAGCAGTCATGGAATTTAGGAAAAGAGAATTCCACTGCAGATGATGTGCAATTTATTAATCAGATTTCCGAATATTTAGCAAACTTCTCAAATTTGGATGAAGAACGGAGATATCTGTTTGGAAACTCAAATGGGGCTGGATTAGCTCAAAAACTCGCCATTGAAACACATCTCTTCAGAGCTTTTGTTTCAGAGGTAACAATGTTAACAGAGGTCAATCTTCCAAATAATAACTCCTCATATCCAGCAGTAATGCAAATATTAGGTGCAGATGATCCTATGGTTCCATACGAGGGTGGTGAAGGAGTGGGTGGTCATGTGTTCCTATCCGCTAATGAAAGTGCTTCCATATGGGCTGCTCATAACGAATGTAATTCAAGCCAGAATTTTACATTAAACGATGGTACTATGCAAACAGTATACCGTGATTGCAAAAATGGGATGAGTGTTGTTAACTATATAGTTGCCAATGCAGGTCATGGGATTCCTCCAGATTTCAGAGGAGACAAAGTTCGTTATATCTGGGATTTTTTCATGAATCATTGATTGGAAATCAAAGATGGTTCAATACAGAATGATTCAATCTTTGGGAAAAAGAAAACTAAACCACGGGTCATACTAAATAAGATTGGATTTCGGTCCCGAATAGGTAACGTCATGACTTCATTCCAAGAACTCGGCGTTGATGTGACTCTGACAGAGGTTCTTTCAGGAAAGAATATCACCTCACCATTCGAAGTTCAAGTTGCGGCTATACCGCTTATGCTGGATGGGCATGATGTCGCTTGCAGGGCGCCAACCGGTTCTGGAAAGACGCTCGCCTTTGGCTTGCCTCTCATCCAAAATATTCCACTTGCAGACCCTCATTTGCCCACTGGTCTCATCCTTACACCGACCAGAGAATTAGCTGAGCAAATTTTCAAGGTTTTACGCCCATTAGCCAAACGATTAGGGCGTTCAATCGGTGCAATATATGGTGGTGTTTCCTATAGTAAACAACTTCGAATGCTTGAGAATGGAGTTGATATTCTTGTCGCATGCCCTGGTCGTTTACTCGATTTGATGTCGAGGGGCTCGATTAAACTTAGAGACACGATTTCTGTGGTCATTGATGAAGCCGATCGAATGGCCGATATGGGTTTCATGGAACCAGTTTCCCGAATTCTAAACAAATGTTCAAGAGATGCTCAAACGGTATTATTTAGTGCAACACTCGATGATGATGTTCAAGATTTAGTGACACGGTACCAAAAAGATCCCGTTTTTCTAGAAATCGGAGAAAAAGACGTTTCAGTAAGTGACATGACACATTACTTTTGGCTCATGCCAAATACCAAAAAAGTCCCCATCTGTTCAGAAATTATCCGTTTATGTGGTCGTTCTGTTATTTTTTGTCGAACCCGAAGAGGAGTTGAAAGAGTCGCTAAGGACCTTGAAGATGAGGGAATTGGCGTTCGCTCACTTCACGGAGGCCTTACCCAAAAGCAACGAGATCGAGCCATGGCCTCATTTGTGCATGGAGAGTGTATGAGTCTCGTCGCTACGGATGTTGCAGCCCGTGGTTTGGATGTTGAAGGTGTCAATGCTGTGATACATTTTGACCCTCCTGAAAATGGTAAAGCGTACAAGCATCGAAGCGGTAGAACAGCAAGAGGTGGCTCGGAAGGTATTATTATCGCCCTGGTACAGAAACCACAGAAGAAGATGTATAGCCGTCTTCAACGAGATGTTGGTATCAATTGTCCATTTACACCTCCCGATTTTAGTGAATTTCCAGAGTTTGAGGTGGAATTCATCCCTCCTGAGCCTAAACAAAGACAAAACAGGAATCGATCTGGACGAAATAAAAACAGAAATAACCGTCAGTCTTATGGTAAAAAATCTCGGTCGAAAAATAGACCCTCAAATCAAGGTGAAAATAGAGGTCAGGGCAATAGGAAGAGACATAGCAAGAAAGCAAATACTCACAAAAAACCACAAACAAAATCGAGGAGAAAAAATTCTGGCTCAAATTTCAGTGTGCGGAAAAAAGCAGGTCAAAAATCAAGAAATGATTAACAAAACCGTAAACTCGGTTACCTGATGTGGTGCATGTTTAGAGAGTATCCTCCAAAAACACATAGGGTCAAGTGTTAAGTCCAATCAATGCAGGTATGTTTTCATGGATGAGTTCGCCGAATTGGAGAATGATCTCTCAGAGGAGTACGATTCTAGTTCTTTAAATCCAAAATTGGATGGAAACCTGAAAAAAGGTCTAATTTTTTTGTCATTGTTTTCGATGATTGTGATTATTGGTGGCATATTTTTGATTAATAGTAGTATTGAAGAGGGAGAAAAGGCCAAAAAAGAAGACCAAGAAAAAGGTCTACTCTACTGCTCCACACTTTATGGGCCTGGCGGAGAGGTGATTGGTACTGATAACTCTGACACAGAGTATTGTAATCAAGAGGATAGTCTATTTGATGATTTTTGCTGCGGGATAATTTTTCTATTGATCGGCTGTGTAGGGGCCATGGGTTCAATTTTAGCTCTATTTCGTAATAGAGTCAAGATATTAAATGATCAAATATAGTGTAATCTTGAAAGAAGATATTCAGAGTTTTCAATTACAGGATATATTATTTTAACGACTTTTAGAGTATTTTCACGAATCATAAGCCCAAAACTTTGTGGTAATAATCGCCATAACAACGATTTTTGCTGCATCCCAAATTAAGAACGGTTTAACGCCCCAT